>DAHZQE010000297.1:0-4268 GCA_027409005.1 Ferrimicrobium sp.
CCCCTGGGACACTGAACCTTCGACCAGCCTCGCCGCCGAGCCAAGGTGACCCGAATGAACCAGACGCAGCCAAAATGGATGCGTCCAGGCCGGAGCAGGGAGCTGATAGGGTACATGCGAACCACTCGGAGGCTGTCTCCAACATGGGCTCCTACGGGCCCAACCAAACCGGGCTCTCCGAAACTCGACATTGGTGTCCTGCGCAGTACTTTAATCGGATTCAAGAACGGCTGTGTCAAACATGTGTTCAAAAGCTACGCCTCTGGTGCAAGTGCTTCCATGAAGTAGTGGTCTGCCAATCTGGCCAACGTACTTAGGATGGGTGGCCTGGCGGTCATACACATTGTCCAACGCTGAGGAAGCTCAGCTGTGCGTGGAGCATATTCTGAGTCTATGATGCACACACTGGTCTCCAGAGACATGCCTGAACAACTCAGCCCTCTCCTGCTAGAGATCCCAGAGCGACTGCCTTCAACGAGCTTAAGATTCCGTAAGTCCTGCAGCATGTGCGAGAACGCTCGTGGCTGAGCGAAGTACAAGGGTGACCAGGAGCAAGGAAATACCGCACAGTACCATGCTGATGCCGGAGGGTCTCCATGATGCTCTCTGCAAGCAATGGCAATTTGCCGTTCCAAGGCCACATCTTTCTCAGGCACGATGTCGTGGGCTGCGTGTCGACTAGGACGGCACGCCATCGTGCATTGGGTCCACAACATCTCATTCCGTGGTGTTATATCAGTCACGATAGGGCATCAGACAGAGATGGCGGAACGAACAAGGTATCATTACTGGTCGCCCAGAGGACCTCCTCTTGGAGATGATCAATGATCTCGCGAGACAAAGAACATTGGTCCCATCACAGCGTCCACGAAGCGAGTATCAGTCTCAGCGTCCATCACCCACGTGCTGATCAGCCACCGTTACTTGACCGCCAATCCCTTGGCAGTCCCGTAACTGCTGCTGGAAGAAACATTGGAGATTCTTCAACAACGGGCAGGACACGACGGGGATGGTCTTCTGCAGCTGAGAGACGGTCTGCAGATGAATCCTTATTGTCAGCAGCGTCAAACACCAGTCGCTCAGGATGGAACACCGGCGGAAATTGTCCAACTGAGCAAACCCCTCAGCAGGTACCGTTTCAGACCCCTAACAAGTGCTGGGCAGAGCTATTCCGCTGCAGGATTTGCAGTCAACCTCTTTACCCTAACATGGGGATGCGGCACAAGGTGGTCCGAGGCCTGGGAGCGTTCAGAACCGAGGATCCACGTCCGAACATACATAGAGATGACACTATCAGCGGCCGTGAAGTGGCAGCCTTGTAGGCCGCGGCCGTCTATGCGGCACAGCGATGGCGATTTTGTTTGTGTCCATGCTTTATACTACATCGTTTGGCAGAGAAGGTGTATTGGTGCTGGTCGAACACCACTACCCTCTTTCCGATACGGGCCCCATTCTCCGTGCTAGTATGGCGTGTATGTAATGAAAGCGTCGCGTTCAGGAGTACGGCAGGAGCGCGGCGTTGGCGAGAGTACGTCCCGGAGATAGTGCATTGGAAGCGTACCCAAGGATTCCTTTCGAGGAGTTTCGAACGGAGTATGGCTTCCTTCGGCCCAAATTTGCGCGAAATCGACACCTCAGACGATAGAGACGGCGGTCGATCCGTCCCCGACGTAGCTTCAACGTTTGTTCTTCTTAATACTCCCGCATCACCAGCGAACACAGTGTCGAAGTGACATCTATGGTTACATTTTGGGGCCGCCTCGCATGTGACCGAACACAAACTCTAAGCTTCCAGTTTCGCAGCTGTGCAACAGGTCCGAGCGGTTGACTTTGGGAACCGATTCAAGGCTTCCGGCATATGCTACTCCTACCGTTCTCATCGTCTCACGCCCCCCAACCAAGCCTCAATCATCCGTACCCACTATCCCTCAGTCCCATAGTAGTTTCCTCAGCTTTCTTCCGGCCAACGCTCGGACTCTGGTCCAGGATGTCGCGAACACCTTCAACACAGCCTCGCTCTCGCCAGCTGTGAGTGACAAACCCAAAAAGTCTTCCAGCTTCTTGACCGCAGCGCGAGCATCTGCCATTGCTTCCCACTCCTAGCATTCTCTGATGCCTCTTATTGGACGCATGACCACCTCGAACTCCGGACGTGCCGGCGCGCGGGCGACACGAATGTTGCACTTCCCGGGCTTGATCAGCGCGAGGTCATACAAATTGACTTTGATGGGTTCAATGCCCTCGATAGCGTCCATGTGCAACTTGACAAAGTCGCAAAGCTCGACATTTCTCAGTCAAATCTGACTCAGCTTGAGACAGCGAGATCACTTGAATCGCTTGGTCCCATGCGTCAGCGTCTTGAAGCTCGACGTCAACACGGCTTCGTGAGCCTCGGTGAGCTTGCGCGCTGGAAAACGCAGATCCAGAATCGGCCTTGCCCTGAGAGTGTTGTGCGAAGGTGCAGGGTCAGGAGATCCCGGGTCATTTGCAAGTTGCAAAGGTCGTATGCCTGCCGAAATCGAATAAGCCGTATCGCTAGCGGTCACCTAGACGCCATCGGTGGGAATGCTATGACGCTACGCTACCACTACTGCGCAGGTTGACTTGATATGGCATCGTCGTATTGATGCACCTTGTCGGCTTGCATTCGGTCCTCGACTTCCTCCGACCGACACCATCTACCCGGTTGTTCCATCCCAATAGGTCGAGGAGCACAAGGCTGGATTGTCGGTCTCCAGACAGGGAAGCACATCTGGCCGCAACGCATCAGCGGCTGCTCACACTCTTTTCATGTTTATCTTCTTATCGCTCGTCGCCAGCGACCGGTTCAACATCTTCCTCAACCCATCTTTCCGCACCTTCTGGTGGAAACCTCGCGAACATTAACACCGCGAATCCGACGACCGCAATCCCGGCATTGACGGCAAACGTGAGATTCACGCATTCCAGCTCCGCGAAAGCGGAGAATATCAATCCGAACACACTCGTGCTCATCAACCTTGCCAAAAGCTCAACTAGGCTGATAGCGCTCAGCGCATCTTGTCGCTGAGCTGGCGGACACATCTGCAGGATCGTGCCCTTCGCAGCAGGTCCGGTGCCGGAGGCGAGAGGCAGGATAACGGCGATTATATACATTTGGTAGCCTTGCTTTGTGAACGTTGCGAGGCCAGTTAGGAGACCGTCGGCGATTAGAGAGTACTTTGTGAAGAGAAGATCAAAGTGGAAGGTCTCTTGGGCGTCTGGGCGGTCGCTTGGCTTCGGTGGCTCGATAGGCTCGGTTGGCGCCTCGTAGGTAGCTTGTTGGTCTGCAGCCAACTGATTTGGGTCCGTGGGAAGATCTGGGATGCCGGACTCCGTGCCACTGACTTTGTCGGAGTTCGCGGCTTGAGTACGATTATCGAGCCATCTGCGGCCGCTCGAGATGATCACTGGGAAGACCAATGTCAAGAAGAGGCCACGAATCATTGAGTTGATGCTGATCAAAAGCCCGTTTTCGCTGGTGCCGAAATCGAAGACATCGGTGGAATACATTTGGAGCAAAGTAGGGATGTAGCTGGTCGCCAGCACGCCCAAGAAAGTACCGGCGCCGAGAAGCAAGACATCCCATTCTTTCCGTACCATGCCGCTGGTGAGGATCCACCTGGTTGGAGCAAACACCTTGATGGGATCGAAGAAGCTGGTAAGACTCTTGGCAGCCCTGCCCTCGGCTGATTTGTTGTGTATCGTGGGTAAACACAGCTGCACGTACAAAGAGCTCAGCAGAAAAAGGCCGAGAGTGACACGGAATGGCCACGCGATGCCAAACCAATCGCCAATGAGTCCGCCTGCCAGGAAGCCTAGAGCGGTCCCGAACATGCCACAGCCGGATAGGCGACCTAGCGTTGCTGTACGCTCCGCAGGCTCGACAACTTCTGCGGCCATGCTGTTGAGGGCCAGCAGATAGCCCACCGGCCCTCCGACAACGGTCAAGATCTGACTCAGCTGCATGATCAAGATACCCAGGTCTGCGCCAATCTCAACCCCGACATTCTGAATTGCAAGCCGGAGCGCCGGGCAGAACACAGTCAACTGCAAAGCCCTTTTGATTCCCATGGCCTTCATCGTCCAGCCGGTGAAGAAGAGGTTGATCACCCCGAAGAAGGTGGTCGAAGTGCCCATCAATGCCACGCTTCGGGCAGTGCTTGCATGGATGGCCGGAACCATACATCTGCGATCCCAGGCCGGCGTCCCCAGGGGTGGTAGTGGGTGGTGCCTGTAGTATTCCTCGC
>DAHZQE010000300.1:0-8955 GCA_027409005.1 Ferrimicrobium sp.
GTTTCTAGCTGGTGAAAGTCCAGTCGGACCGTCTTCAAGCGGGATCCGAAGGATTGGGCTCCTGGCGCGCTAGCCATGACCATGGATGCTGGCATCCTTACACGCGACGGTGACTTTCTCGGATGCGGACTTCCGACGTGGACGGTAGAGACCCCGCGTCTGGAGCTTGAGAACCTGTGACCCAGGGACTCAGCGATCCAGAGATTAGTCGAGTTGTCAACCGCTATATCGGCCTATCGAGTGGTTACCTCGGATCGCCTGATCGCTTCTCATGCAGGACCTACGCTGACTTCTACACCGACTACTGCGATCTTGATGTCAGCCTTGCTGGACATGAGGGGATGACCCGGGAAGTATTCATTTCTGTGCTCGCTTCGCTTTCACCCCGAGACCAAGCCAAGGTGCTTTGCGGTGTGATCGAGAGATTCCCCCAGGCGAACTTGGCGCACCAGCCACCCGGCAAGCAATGCACGCCGACCTACTTCGGCTCATTGAACAACTCGACGCGGAGCAGCTCGTCACGGGCATCATGCCTAAGATTGCGAGCGAGGTGGTAGAGCGGGCGCTGACTGATGCGGAAACCTCATCCAAACTTCGGGTCCAACGAGTGCCGTGGATCGAGTGCATACCGCTCTCCATGGTTACCTGCAGGCCATTTGCGATAGCGAGGGCATTGTCTTACAGACGAGAGGACACAGTGGTCGCCCTCCTGAGAAAGGTACAGTCCGATCATCCCAAACTGTCAGACCTCGGTCCTCGGGCTTAGGACATCGGGAAAGTACTCAATGCCAGCGCCAGCATTCTCGATGCCATGCTGCCAGCGCGGAATCAGGCGAGCGTGGCACACCCAAATCAGGAGTTGCTCGATGAGACGCAGGCTCGGCTTGTGACCAACGTCGGGCGAAGCCTCCTCAGCCATCTGGACGCCAAACTCTCGTGGAAATGTGGACTCGCGTGAAAGTTTCAGAAGATCTTCTCGAAGACCTGGTTCATCCCACAAACGCAGTCGAATGATGTCAGCCGGTCTTTGCAGGCCAGGCGTGGTCAAGGCCACAAAATACCCGATATAGGAAGATTCCGGACGACGGTGGAGGACCAAGTAACATCGTGTGGACGAACAATACCGATCTCATAACCCGAAGGTCATTGGTTAAACACCGATCCCGGCCACTAAAAAACACCCGGGTCAGAGTCGGTCTTTCGGGATCGACTCTTCTGTTTCCCAAATAGTCATACATGCGCTCATCGCGCACTCCTAAGAATTTGTAAAAATGGTTTACGATTGTTCGTAGATACTCCGTCTCATTTGCCGCAATGGCGGTACTTTTCTGCATGCTTCGACTCGATGTGAAAAAGAATCACGAACATGGCACACGACCTGTCAGTTCCCATTTTGGGATTGCCGCCCAGTACCGTAGGCGTGTGAGGACTTTCTTGCGGCGGGGTTTCTTATAGTGTCGGCGATGTGCTGCCATACGAGAGTTCCTTGATCTTAATGGGAGCAGTAGGCTGTGGTCTTTCCGTTGGCGGAGATTGCAGTTGGTGCGGTCTGCATGCTAGCATCTGCTCGGACTGGAGTACTAGGATGAGCAACTGCAACAGCGGTGGGCCTGGTCTTTACCGGAATTGGTGGCGTGTTGACGGGAACTCTTAGTACAGGACTGCCGGCATTTGCACTAGCACTGATAGCCTTCGGCCTCGGAATGAACGTTGGCCCGCGGCGATATAGCTTTCGCTGGCACAAAAGGACAAGCTGCTAGAACGAAGGCCATTAAGTCGGGGAGCAAGGCTGAGTCGGAACTTACCGAACTCCCAGCAGGCGAAGAAGTAGTTTCAGTCCTGACCCACAACTGTTCCAAGACGGCGGCCTGTCTCGCTGATCGCTTCGGGAATCTCACTACCTTCAAGCTACAAACTCGGTGTCCCAATTGACCGAAATGTGCACGAATGCCACCTTCGCCGTGATACGAACGGCTTTGCTCCACCATTGTAAATATGGGGAGGCTGTAGGACTCGGACCAAGTGGACCTACGACCCACACGCTTGCTCCTCCCAAAGAGGCTTTTTACACCTTGCTCAGCCCACCGCCTCTCGACGAACCAGGGTCTGCTACCGGGCTTTCCTGCCTTTACCCATGCGGGACTCTCACCCGCTGGGATGATCCAGTTTTCAGGACGCACCATACCGCCATTACGGGGTGTCGCTACGACACCTGCGGGTCACCGTCGTCATGCGCTGGATATGCAGAACAAAGTATGAAACAGAGCGGACGCACAACGCCCAATAGCCAACACCAATCGCTTTTCGTGTTCTACACGGGTATACACAACGAGTCCTCGGCCTGTCGCAATAGGATCCGATATCGGCATATCGTGACAACCGAGGACGAAAATCTTAGATGTCTCCCTGACGCCAAATTTTACGTATAGTAACTCTTCAGCAGGAGTAGTCACCGTCTAGACGTGAAACCCATTGTGTGACGGAAACAGTGCCTCCGGTAAACGACGTCTGTTTGCAGTTCGATATCGCGCCGCGGAGGGTTCGGGCTCCTGGAATCCAGTTAGGAATTTGCCACAGGGACCCCGAAGCAGAAGTCGTACCTCCAGTAATAGCGTTCCACTGAGACGACGTCGAGTAGGCCCCTACTGCCGCGACACCAACGACCTTCAGCGCAGCGACCATGCCTTGCAGATCGGCAACGTTCATTGCCTGTCCTGTTGTGTCGCTCTGCCACGTGTTCGCAGTCTCTACGTCCAACCACCACGGGTAGCTTCCCGGTGAGGTTGGCACGATAGTCGGAGGATTTTGGCCGTCGATCGCATTGGCAGCGCTGGTGAGCCATGCGGCATCCTGGGTTGCCTTGTTATAGCCGTACTGCCAGGCGCACGCTTGGGAATTCTCACCAACGTAGTAAGTACCGTTAGTTGTTGTGACGGTCGTCGTCGTGCATGATCCGTATGGCGTCGTTCCAGTCGTTGGCCAGTCCGTGATCGGTGTTCCGTTGTAAACGTTTCCGGGGTCAGCAGTGTTCACGTAAAGCGACGCCTTTGGTTGAGCCGTTCCACCGATTGAGGTCGCGACTGCCCAATACAGCTCGCTCTGGGAGTAGGACGACGACGGCCCGAGGCACGGGTTGAGGTCGTTCGCCAGGCCCCCGTTTACCCCGACGATACCGAATGCCGTGGTCGACGGGAAGCTACTTCCGCACTGAGGGTAAGAAAGGTCGAACCCGGTAGTGGTCGAACCTGACCCACCGCCACGGCTTGGCTTGGCTGCAAACGCTGGACCAGTAGTGACAATCATGAGCGCGACGATTGCGATCGCCTGGATGACAAGGCCAAAGGTTATCCGTCGCCCGACTCTGCGTATGTCCATGGCCCGCCCCCTACTCACTCGCTGAAGCCTAGATTAGCAAATGCGTTCCGCAAGTTGTGCAAGAAGGCCACAGAATCTTTGAACCTTTTCGATTTAGGACATCATTGTAGGTCCGTCATTGACTTTTGACCCCTATCCGAATTCTGATAACGGAAAGCGCTGTTTAGTGAATGAATATCTGAGTGGGTGACTGGTCCGTAGCAATGTTCAAGGACTCGCCCCCTCTCACAAGGGGCGTACGGCACATGAGCTGTTCATTGCATCGCGATAGGGTGCTAGGTGTGCAGAGTAACCGCCAATGGGCGGCTTCTTTCCCCAAAGTGGACCCTGATGGATTTTACCGATCCTGTTCCGCGTCCATATGCGCTCCAGTTCAGTTGCTCTACCCAAGTATGTACAAGTGGATTTTGAAAGTGGGCGGCAGCAAACCAGGTGCATATATCTCTTGCGGTCCCGATGAATAGGGAAAGTAGAGAAGGAGACAATGAAATTGAGCTGTATCGAATGCGGAACGCTAATTGATCAGGATCGAGTGGCGCACCAATGGTACCACGATCATGGCTGTTGTGTCAGGGAGTGCTTAGTTGCATGAGAACAGTGGTGAGTGGAGCTGGTGCGCTAGAAGTTGCCCAAATGCACGCTATTCTCGACTCGCTACCGGGTGACCGCGGCCGTGTGCTGGATTATCTCACGAGAACCCTGGGGTTCCGCGTCGAGATCTCGCCTGGACAAGATTAGGAGATGTGCGCGTGTAACTTGGATAAATCCCGGTTGGCAACGGTTTCACGGGGATGTTGCTGAGATCTTTAGCCAAATCCAGGGTTTCTCGCCCGTGAGCAAGGGTGATGACATCGGTCGGCGACACGATAGCTTCGCTACGGTGGATGAGAAACCCATCAACGTGATCGTCGAGGTCGTGCAGTTCAATAGGCGATGCCTAAACGATTGCGAAGCGTGGCTACTTGCTCATGTCGATGAGATTGAGATCCACGCGAGTACAGCGTTCCCGCATGGCGCGAACTACCCATCCCTGCCTTCAACGGACCGCACGAGTGGATTGAGGCGCTGGTGCCATTGCGAGAATAGGTGGATCCGGTGAATGAATGTGTTGCGAGGTAATCGCAACCGAGGAGACACGTGATTCCTGGATTCAGTGGATGTGCGATGAAAACTGCCATTTCCAACCGGAGCGTCCCGATTTGTGTGCCCACATCGCAGTAAACGGCTTGCTTGTCTGGATATGACTGACGACCAAAGTTGGTCTGGGTCTCATAGCTAGGGATGCTAACGGTGATGAGAATCTCCAGGTGCGTATCGTAACTTCGATGAAGGACAACGTTGGTAACTACTCGATGCGCAATACAGGTCCAGTAGGCGTAATTACGGCGTACTCCGTTGGGCCCGACTATCCGACGAATCCGACCAAGTACTACTATCCAGATTGTCCCTCTTGGGTCAATACATCTCTATAGAATGGAGCTCTCTGATGCCCTGGAGTGGAACACCACCATCTCATTTTATTGGCCATAGGGAGCCCTGCACTTTCCGGTCCAGCAAAGTTCACACCGCAGAGGTGCTATACCAGGGGAACGAGGGCTACTACGAGGACATCGCATGCACTTTGAAACTGGCGCTCTTTGGGGGATTTACCCGTAGCTTCGCTGTCTATGATGTCGGCTTCTTTTCAACGTTCATGCTCGACAACCCTGTTCCCCTTAACCCAGAGGATACGACGCATGTTTTTGTTGATCCAGGATCAACTGGTCATGTCCCGAGTACTTGGTGTCTTGCCTTCATCTCCTACACTACCGTGGCCCATCTTCGTGCAGGTCGAGAGATTCTACGGGCATCGGGTGTCGCGGCCCAGGATGAGTTCGGATTCCCGTACTGGGGCGATATCCCGATACAGCCCCAGGATCATCAATCGCATGGGGTGTACCAAAGTCCCGGTGGGGCTAACGGATACTTGCCTGAAGGGGTGCAGAGTCGTGTTCTCAAGCTCTATCTCGAAGAACCCCCCGACTTAATCCTCAGTCTGGTCTTTGACGGCTGGCCGACCTACCAGAAGAAGGTGAATCAGCTCACCTGGCTCTGTTTGGGACCACCAGAACCATCCATGTCAGGGCTCCAGCCACTCCATCTTTACTTGAGTGACGAGGAGCCCCACGGCCGCGACATCGCTGATGAGCTTCCCCAACTCCCACTGATCCCAGGCACCCAAGAAAGACTCTCGTCGCTATGGCTCCTTGGCGAGTATCGTGCTCGGGATCTTGGCGCCTACGCCTTCTTCTGCGATCCAGAGTCCCGAACGAATGATCGTTGGGTCAGCTGGCATCCTAACGAAGATGCCAGCCTCACCGAAATCCTCGAAGCCACTACCACTGCCGACCTATCAGCTGGAACTATGGCCTGTATTCAGCGTAGCGAACCCTAAACCTGACGGTTGGTCTCATCTCTTGAACCTCCTGGCGTAGCCGCTTTCGCTGATAACATCAGCGAGTAAGGTTACCCGTGACGGAGATGCCAGATCCCAGAGGCCGGCGAAGGTCGCATTCGACGCCACCATAATGGTTGGGATAAGCTGATTCGCCGGGTTCATGGCAACAGGTGCCCAACGTCTTGAGGCCGTCTATGAGTGTCCGCGCTGCGAGAGCCGCTACCTCGGTACTCGTGGCGGTCCGGACTGCAATGTCTATTGCGCTCCGGACTGGCCCTGCCGGGATATATCCACACTGTAATGAACCGGTCGCACTCCGGGATCTAAACAGCTGAAGTACGCGGTGTGCTCGATGCATGCAAGGTATCTGGGTTTTCCGCAACTGAAGGTATGCCGAGAGCTGTCGGCTCACAGAGACCGAATGGTTCTAGTCGAACAAGCGACTTGGAACACTCCTGAACGCTCGTCGTGTTGGGCGCGAACCTCAAGCACTCGCGTGCGACCCCGTGTTGTAGGAAGAGAAGACGAACAGTGGAACCCTCTCTCCAAAGTGAAGAGCCCTCTCCATAGTCAGGACAATTCATAATCCCTCCTTAGCTGCCAACTCAGACCACAAGCAGGTTGTGCAGTACGGGTGAGGGTGGGGCCTGATTGATCGAGCGTGATGGGGTCGAATTGGTCGAGCACTTCCAACTAGTTGGCGCTCATCAATGGCAAATCCGGTCGCGCCGATTGCCATACTTTGATTCAAGAATGCTGGATACATGCTTGGGCCGCAACAGTGGGCACAACTATGTGACATGAGCTGATCCCGTTCGAAAGTGGTGTGTGGCCTATACGCCGTGTGCGAAATATATTTGGCATGCTCCCGAACATTGCCAACAACCCATGTTCGGGAGCACCCAGTATCAGGCATGGGTGAGTGTGGTGAAGCAGGGTCTGCTACTGCGGAACCTTTAGGCTGACTACTCCATAGACAAAGATAACTGGAACCGATAACCCATTCCTGGCTCGGTAATAAAGTATCGTGGCTGGGACGGATTGGGCTCAAGCTTGCGACGGATCCGGGCCATATAAACCCAGAGGTAGTCGAGTCTGTCTTCAAATCGAGGCCCCCAAACCTCTCGCAGTATCTGGCGTTGAGAGACCAAATCACCAATATGCCTAGTCAACAACTCGACCACCTGCCATTCAGTTGCGGTAAGGCGAACCTGACCCTGAGCATTCATGACTCGCTTTGCCACAAGGTCAATGGTGAAATGGTCCGTTTGGACTACTGCTCTGTCACTGCAGTGGGAACTATGACGAAGAGCAGCTCTTACCCGGGCCACCAGCTCGCCTATGGCAAAAGGCTTGGTAATATAGTCATCTGCCCCCTTGTCCAGAGCCTCAATCTTGAATTCCTCCTGGTCGCGAGCTGAAAGCACTATTACCGGCGTACTTGTCCAGGTCCGGACTGCCTCTAGAACTTCGATGCCATCGAGGTCAGGGAGCCGCAGGTCGAGCAGGATCAGATCTGGTTGTTCATGGGCAGCAGCATCAAGCCCTGATCGACCGGTGAGCGCCCAAAACACGTCATAACCGCGGGCTCTCAGACCAATGCTTAACGCACGTGCGAATGGCGCTTCGTCGTCAATGACCAAAATCCGAATCATCTCAGACCACCACTTCGAATTCGTCCGTCACTTGCCCAATAGCCAGCACACAATGCTGCTCCACGATGCATACAGGGACGCTACATTAACCACCTTATTCTCCCTGTTAGGGTGATGCGTTCTCAGCAATCAATAAGGCTTCTAGTCAGAGCTTTTCTGGATACAACATAGCGTAGAATAGATATACGAGTAGAGGAATACTTACTACGAGCGCTGCCATTTCAATAGGATTCATAATTGGATCTCCTTGTACAATATGGTCGGATAGAGGTTCATAGTCGATCGCAAGCTCGGGTATAAAACCCAAACAACACAAACACTACAAGTACAGCCACGATTCCCACGACAGTTTGCAACACGTAAACCACTTGATCTCCTTGCAATTATATTAATCCGATCTTCTTAATTGAGGTGGATTATCGCCATCATTTCGCGAGCTTTAAAAGTGCTAGATTCAGCTCAAGAACATTCACATATGGAGCGCCATAAATTCCTAGGAAGCGCCCCTTGATATGGCTCGCGACCAAATTGTGCACTGCACTTGCGGACAGATGGTTAGCCCTAGCAACCCGAGGAACTTGGAGGTAAGCCGCCGCAGGAGAGATATCTGGGTCAAGACCGCTAGCAGAGCTTTCCACAAGGCTCGGCGGTACCTGACTAGCCTTCACGCCTGGGTTAGCCTTCAACACAGCCGCCAGGTTGGTACGAATCTCCTTGAGCAGAGCCGGGTTGGTCGGCCCGAAGTTGCTTGCCGCCGATGCTGCTGCATTATAGGGTGGGGACGTGGCACTTGGTCTACCTTCGAAGAAGCGGGCAGAACTGAACTGTTGACCGATCAATCGAGATCCGACGACCCGACCATTATGCTTGATCAGGCTCCCATTTGCCTGGTTCGGAAAGACCACTTGTCCAATACCTACTATGGCCAGGTTATAACCAAGACCAAGAACTATTACGGATAACAATATCAAACGTAAAGCGCTCCAGATTACTTTAACATTCATAAATCACTCCTCTCTCATTCGTGTTCTTCAAAACGGTAGACCGATTGGTATTCACCCATAAGCCGAAGACGCTCATCGTGCCGTGGACACCAGATGCAGGGCTGTGACGATCATGTCGATTACCTTGATACCGGCAAAGGGCACAATAAGGCCACCGAGGCCATAAATTAACAGATTCTGATTACTCGCGGTGCGCTCACCACGTTCTCGGTGGTTAACGATGTCGCTAAGTATTTCGCTATCATTCCGGCGATGTTCGTTGTGGCCTTCCCGGGGCTGAATGCGCTAAATGTTATGCGCCTGACTTCGCCAGATACAGCAATTTTGTCGGCCATCATCTTTAATGCCTTGATTATTCCGGCCCTCATTCCCTTGGCTCTCAGAGGGGTGCGGTATACCGCCACTAGTGCGGCAAGTATCCTACGCAAGAATCTGTTAATTTATGGCCTAGGTGGACTTATTGTGCCCTTTGCCGGTATCAAGG
>DAHZQE010000308.1:0-4096 GCA_027409005.1 Ferrimicrobium sp.
TTTCGGGTTATCAGACAGACAACGTAGATGAGGCAGTCATGGCAGGCGAGCAGAGCACTACGAAGTGTGTGGGCATCACCATTGAGACCAGACCGGATTACTGTCTGCCGCCACATTTGACGGACATGCTGCGGTACGGCTGTACGAGGTTAGAGATTGGCGTGCAGTCGTTATATGAGGATGTGGCAAGGGACACAAACCGTGGGCATACGGTGAAGGCTGTGTGCGAGACTTTTGCAATGGCCAAGGATGCTGGGTTCAAGGTGGTGTCGCACATGATGCCCGATCTCCCGAATGTGGGCTTGGAGAGAGACATCTTTCAGTTCCAGGAGTACTTTGAGAACCCCGCATTCAGGACCGATGGCCTGAAGATCTATCCTACACTAGTCATTCGCGGCACTGGTTTGTACGAGCTCTGGCGGACTGGCCGCTACAAGAACTATACACCAAATGTTCTTGTCGACTTGGTCGCCCGCATTCTGGCTCTTATTCCACCGTGGACTCGCATCTATCGCGTGCAGCGCGACATCCCAATGCCTTTAGTGACTTCTGGTGTTGAGAATGGCAACCTCCGCGAGCTGGCGCTGGCTCGAATGAAGGACTTCGGCACCACCTGTCGCGATGTGCGGACTCGTGAGGTCGGAGTGAACGAGGTCAAGCACAAGATCCGACCAAATCAGGTCGAGCTGATCCGCCGTGACTACGCCGCAAATGGCGGCTGGGAGACCTTCCTAGCATACGAGGATCCAAAGCAAGATATCCTGATTGCCCTCCTCCGCTTACGCAAGTGCACGGAGAAGTACACATACCGCGAGGAGCTGACCGGCCAGCCGACAAGCTTGGTGCGCGAGCTGCATGTTTACGGCTCCGCAGTGCCGATCCACGAGCGCGTCAAAGGCAAGAGCCAGCATCAAGGCTATGGCACCTTACTCATGGAGGAAGCTGAGCGTATCGCCCGAGACGAGCACGCATCGAGAAAGATTGCTGTCATTTCGGGCGTGGGCGTTCGAGGCTACTACAAGCGCCTCGGATACTGGTTGGATGGACCGTATATGTCGAAGTGGCTGGACGATGATGCTGACAGCCTCGGGAATGATTGAGAGCTTCCGAATCAGCTTACCCCATGAGGTATGCATTGACGCTCTGCAGCGTCGCGCGGCTGGGAGCTGCATCAGGCATAGAGACCATGATCCAGCTCAGACGCTGCTTGATCAGGACCTTCGTGATTGATTGAGCAGGCTCTCTGGTGGGATCTTCGATTGGAAGCCCCTGCCCATCGTAACATCGGCAGAGGATAGCGAGCGCAACGCCAACAGCGAGATCCTTTCCGGATACGCAGCTCACAAGGAGGCGATGCTGTGGCTTCAGTTTTTGCAGGAGGCTATTGAGCTTCGGAAGTTCTGATCGCAGCTTCCGGCTGCCATTCTTTCCGGACCCACAGCGTAGATGGACGTACCTATCCCTCAAGCTCGCCGTCAGCAATGCAGAGGCGGGTTCGCTGCAGCTCAACACGAAAGTGAAGCCCGGGCCAAGCTGCTCCGCCGTCTCGTTGTCTGAAATCCAGACGCCGGTGGCGACCTGCACCAGGGTGGGTTGCTGCACATGCCCTTCACTGGTTTTGGCCGCGATAAGACTCTCAATCAAGCTCGGTAGCTCGTCCTCGGAAGCGTCCAGGAGGCGTCTCTTGTTCGTCCAGAATATGGGAGGCGTCAAGCCGCATGCCCACGCCTCGTGGTCATCCGCCGCGCCCTGCACATAGCCCGAGGAATGATGGTTGAGAATAGTCGGGCAGCTTGAAGCGGTACAGAGCACGACGGGATGGACTTCACAGTTAGCTGGGAGCACACCCAAGATATCGTCGCCAGGTCTCAGCCAGACCGGAAACATTGGGTAGCCGAGTGTTGCTTTCAGACCTGCAACATCCAGACCGAGCTGCTCGATGTCTTGAACGAAGCCTGGAATTCGTGCTGCAATCTGTGAGTGTTCGGATCTGGAGACGACGTCTTCTGGCGTTAACAGCTCATGCGCGGTGGTGAAGTCGGGGAAGATTAATCGATTCAAAACGGCAATCCAGATGGGCACCGTCTTCGATAGGGCATCGGGTATGCTTTTGCCACGTCGCGTGGAGTCAACGATGATACAGCTAGACCATAGATATGATTAGACATGAGATTGACGGGACACGTATCATATGTACATCTACATACCCATGACCCTTTGCAGTGATCTCCAGGATGTGCAAATTCAGCCTTCGCAGACTAAGGCTCCATTGCCCAAAATGCCCATCAGTAGACTTGAAGTATGCACTCCCCGCTTTGACTTGAGTGGGGATGTACCAACTCCCGCATCGCTCGTTCGCGATAAGGGGAAGTTGGTAGGTTGCGGCGACGCGAGTCACGAATTCGGAGTCCTGGGCAATGGATCGGAGTCGATTGGTGATAGAAAGGTTCGAGCGGTTGAGCTCGCTTAGGATACTTTTGATATCGCCGCTTGTGGCCGGAAAGATGATGTCGGATTCGGTCAGAGGAGCTGGCATTTCTGTGGCAGGGAGTGGAGGTTACAAGTGAGAAGACAAGAGGAGGTCGGAGCTTTTTCGCAACTGCCTGATGTGGATCGGAGAATTCTCAATCGGGTAATGCCGAATGTCAGCCTTGACCTCGGGCACGTCCCTCCGGATAACACCTCATCTTCATCACATCACATCTTGGTTCTTTCGATAGACAGCTCGAGCAGGACAGCAGTCTGATAGATGACAAGTGATCCCACTCGTTATGCTATGGCGTCCCGAAATCGCTCCGCGGCCCTCACAGCATCCATCGCCGCCGCCGCGTCTGTTCTTGCCATTGTTGGTACTTGGAACTACTTGGACCTCAACAGTACCCTGCGACAGCGTGTGACGAGCCGCAAAGTCTCATCGCGGAAGTTCAAGGACAGACCATCGCTCGCAGCCTTGGAGCTCTTGACGCAGGAAGAAACGCTCAAAGAGACCTACCCGATAGCTGGCAGAGCGGAGAGGAACATCCCTGTTTACGACGCTGAGACATTTGATCTCACCACCGAGGACTTCGTCGAGAGGCTACAAGATGAGTTCCACCACTGCCTTCTGCATGGTCCAGGCGTCTTCGTGGTCAAGCACTTCGCCAACAACCTCGCCCTGATCGACGAGGTCAACGAGACGTTCGCAGATATTATCGCTCGCGAGAAGACCGAAAACGGCTCAGCCGGCGACCACTTCGCCGCCGCAGGTACCAACTCCCGCATCTGGAATTCCTTCTCCAAACACGCACTCTCCTCCCCCACAACCTTCATCCCCTACTACTCAAACCCACTCTTCCGCATCGTTTCCGAGTCCTGGCTGGGCCCGGCCTATCGCCTTACCGCGCAAGTCAATATCGTGCATCCGGGCGGCCAGCCACAGCAACCGCATAGAGACTACCACCTTGGCTTCCAGACGGCGGAGGATGTGAAATTGTGGCCGAAGGAAATGCAGGTAGCGAGTCAGCTGCTGACCTTGCAGGGAGCACTGGCGCATACGGATATGCCGCTCGAAAGTGGGCCGACGAGGTTCCTAGTCGGAAGCCAAAGGTTCGCGGAGGGATTTGAGGCATATAGGCTACCGGAGTTCAAGGAGTACTTTGAGAAGAACTGGGTCAGTCTGGCATTGACAAAGGGCGACGCAGTCTTCTTCAATCCTGCTATTTTCCATGCTGCGGGCGAGAACCAGATGA
This sequence comes from Ferrimicrobium sp., assembly GCA_027409005.1. Taxonomy (GTDB): domain Bacteria; phylum Actinomycetota; class Acidimicrobiia; order Acidimicrobiales; family Acidimicrobiaceae; genus Ferrimicrobium. The sequence goes on from DAHZQE010000308.1 coordinate 3,729, forward strand.
GCAGGATGTCATTCGCCGGGCCCTAGAGCAGGGACGGGATCGGGAGCAAGTGATGGAAGAGCTGAGGAGGCTGGAGGATGACGCGAGAGCGTGATATGGCCAGTGCTCCTTCGGGAAGCAATCTCAAGATGGAAATGTGCCCGCCTGAATAAATGACGTGATTGGTGTGATCGAGAGGCCGTGATCAACGACAGCGCAAGTTTGCGTAAGTGTCGCCGGGACCATACAAATCTGCTACTTCGTGGCCAGCCCACTCTTGGTCCCCACAATGCCCAGGACTCCGAATTCGTGACTCGCGTCGCCGCAACCTACCAACTTCCCCTTATCGCGAACGAGCGATGCGGGAGTTGGTACATCCCCACTCAAGT
>DAHZQE010000312.1:0-15423 GCA_027409005.1 Ferrimicrobium sp.
GAGATTGTCTATCTTGCAGCTCAGCCAGCTTGAAATGGAAGTGGGAGAGGTCAGCACCAGCGGAGTATTGGCCGTCACCGTGTAGCTGTCTACGACGCTCACAGCCCGGCTCCTGCGCCTCCTGATGCGGCCTCTGCGCCCTCGGTCCCCATCTTCATGATGTTGCCGGTCTGACGCAAGAGAATTACAAGTCCGACGATCAAAAGGGCCACGCCGATCATGATGAGAATGAAATCTGCCACGTGGCTATCCAGCCAGCCCCCCCAGCCCAGAGGGTTCAAACCCGGGGGGCTAGTTATCGAGGCAGTTGTGGAAGTGGCGCTGGGCGCTGTGCTCGCAGGCGCGGCTGTCGTCGGGGTGGTAGTTGTCGAGGTAGTGGAGGGGTTCGATTGGCCGGTATCCAAGGCGTATTGGGCGTTGACCGCTTCGGCATAGGTGGCAGGGTTGGCGGGCCGTTGGGCCGTCGCCGCCAATGCTCCGGGAGAGAGGTTTGGATCCTGGGCTTGGACGGCTGCCATGTGCGAAAGCGCCACCTGGGCGTTGGTCTGGGGATTGAAAGCCTGGGCCTCTGTGAGGTTCCCCAGCTCCCCCCCCTGGTGCAACTGGTAAAGCCCGAAAGAGGTCCCGTTGTCGCCCACATCGGTGGGGTTCAAACCGGACTCCACTTGGGCCGTCGCCACAGCGGTAGCCGGATTTACTCCCACGCTGTTGGCGACGCCTGTGATGATCGAGACGATTTGCGGTGTGGTGTATCCTGGATAAGCCATTTAGACCTCCAGGACTTCACCCGGCCAGATGAGCGCGCCGCCGCGGGAATCCAGATACCCGTTATGCACGGCTGCCGCCTCGATTACGGCTTTGTTGGCCTCATATAGCGCTTCGGAAGTGGTGTTGAACTTCTGCGCTATGGCCCAGAGACTGTCACCTGCAACCACCGTGTACTGGGTGACCGGAGCAGGCTCAGGGGGCGCTTCGGGAGCTACCGCCGGCGGGGCCGGGGCCACTGCAACGGGGACCGTGAGAATCTCCGGGTCCACTACCGATATATCCCAGGTGTTTCCCAGGTAGTTGTAGGCGTGAGCGTACTGCCAACCTCTTTGTCCTTCGCCGGACCAGAGCCCGTTGGGGAATCCTGGTATCTTGTGGGGATCGAGCGCCAAGGGCTGCTCGGCTATCCAATACCCCACCCAGAGGAACTCCGGAGGATTGGGGCAGTTGGCGAAGTTGGTGGAGACCGCCAGAGAGGTATAGAGGCCCACACGCTTTCCTGCGTCATGGAGAGCCTGGGCTACCTCAGAAATGTAATCCACCCAGAAAGAAGGATTGGCGGACACCGTTCCCTCTTCCACGTCGAAAGCGCAGGCGTCCGCGCCGTACTGCGCCATGAGCGAGAGAGCTTCGGCTGCGTCCGCTGCTGCGTTTGCGGTGGTATCCTGAGCCGGGCAATAGACCGGAAGAAAGCCTTCGGTGAGAGTTTGGGCGACTTCCGGAGTCCATCCCTGGCCCGCGCTCCCCTTGCCGCCAATATAGACCGCAAGAGCGCATTGCTGGGATACCAGGGAGCCAAGAGCGTCAGGGCCGGGCATTACTGCGATGTCGTACATGGTTTTAGTCATCATCTTCTCCTATGCACCTTGTGGCAACGGGTTGCCGCTCCAACCACTGTACTGCGCCGGAGTCCCCCCGTTGGCGATAAAGCTGTTGTACTGAGCCAGATTACCAGCATTCCAACTAGCCGCCGCCGCTGGGGCATTTGCCCCCATGGCAGGGTTGGAAGCAAGTATCGACTGTGCCGTGACCGGAGCACCATACGAAGAGTAGAACTGGTTGTTGCCTGGGCTAGGTCCGCTGAGCAGCGTCGAACCGGATGGGTTCATTGCCAGCGGCGAAGGGTTGCCTGCCTGGGAGATGGTTGGAACTGCAGCCGCGGCGTGGGTGGCGGCGTTCGAACCTATCGCAGCCGCCGGGGCGGACGAGCCGGTTAGAGATGAGCCAGAGGAACCGGCTGTTGAGTTCAACTGAGAAGAGCTGAGAAGAGACTGAATCCCAGAGAGCTGGCTTTGGATCTGGGCGTAGTTCTGTCCTGTGGCGTATCCCGGTCCATAGCCTGGCTGGGAGGACGTTCCCGCTGCTGCTCCTGGAGCCGGGGCCACGGTCGTGCCCGCGCTTGAAGAAGAGCCTGACATGTGCTTGTAAATGAGGTATGTGAGCACTAAGCCCACAATCCCGATGCCGATGTACATCCACATCTTCTTTTTGTCTTTTGGATCCTTGAAAGCGTCCCCGATCTTCCCGAGTTCTCCAGGCACTAGAACACACCTCCTTGAAGTCCATTAGCCGCCGCTGCGTGGGCTGCGGCGATCCCCGCCGGAGTGAGCGACGCCTGGGAAACGATAGCGGCGTTCTGCACCTGGGGATATGGCGAGAAGGGACCATAGGGAGAGGGTGCCGCCGCCGCCCTGAGCGGAGCGTTCCCGGTCTTATTGGCTACTGGGGTGTAGGGCTGCTGGTGGCCGAAGTCCATGATCTGATAGGGCGTGAACTTCATCGACTGTTCTGCGACGAAGTTCTCCACTCCCGGGATAAGAGTGACGCCTATCTGCTGCCAGGGAGCAAGCCCCATCTGCCCGGCAACTTGGGTTCCCGGTCCCATTACCACCTGGGGCGGTGTAGAGCGCCGGAACATTAGCCCGCCGTCATGTTGTAGGCCGTCGAACCGGTGCCTGAGGCGACCGTTCCGCTGGTGCCACCGGTCTGTCCCGCGCCGGTGAGCAGCTTCAGCCCATTGATGCCCTGGGAACCTCCCGAGGTGATCACCTGGGAGGCTCCGATAGCGTGGGTCACGACTAACACCACGATTGCGGCGACGATGACCCACATGATTACTTTGGTTACGCTTGACATCTAGACACCTACTTCTTCTCGGGCCGGATGAACGTGTGGTAAAGGAATATGGCGACCGCAATGATCAGGATTGCCACAATCAGGGTCGGTATGTCAGGCATTTTCATGGTTAACCTCCAAAGAAAGATATGCCGGCAAGTATCCACAAGCCGACGGCCAATACAAGCACCGCATTAGCGGCACCGGAAGAGAATCCGGCGATAATCACAAGAGCCGCCACCACGGCCAGTTCTATCCCTACATCCTTGGCGGCGGTTACCAGCGGCTTGGGGCCGCTGTTGGTCCCCGCTACCGTGTTGGCGGCGCTGGTGAGGGCCGTCGCCATTAGATGCCTAGGTTCGGGTTGGTGGCCGAACCTGGGCTTCCAGGCTGGACCAGTCCGGGATAGGACCCCCCGGGGAGGGCACCGTTCGACTTTGCCGTGGGGTTGTTGGGGCCGTTGGGGGAATTGTTGAAACTGTTTCCCGAGGAGAAGATGCTTCCCCCCGAGAGGCTTGTCGAAACCAGAGTCCATCCGCCGCTCTTGAAGAAGCGGAAGATCACCAGTCCGATGAGCGCAAATAGAATCAGCTGCTGCTTGGAACTCACAGCGCCCCCTTCAAATTGCTCCATTTCCCGGTCCACCCGAGCCAGATGATGAAAATGGCTGCGAGTATGATCAGGATGCCCCACGCATTCATTACTTCCCCTTGCCGTAGAAGATGTAGTGCAGTCCCAGAAGCCCGACGATCAGAAAGATTATGATCCAGGGCACCGGGGACCTAAGCGGGTTGAGGGGTTGGGAGACCGCGTCCGCCTGCATCTGGGTGACCCCGGCTGCGCTGCCACCGGAGACTCCAGACACAACGCCGGGTGTCCCGCCCATGGTAGGCGGAGCGTAGGGATAGGTCGCTGCCCCGTTCGAGGGTGAGGCGACATAAGTGCCGCCGCTGATGCCGATTGCGCTTTGCAGCGGCACCAGTTGATCGGCCACCCCGTAAGACCCGAAGTTGAAAGCCTTTATCGCCATGTTGTCTCCTATCCGATCCAGCTAAGGGCGTCATACGTCACGATGACCTCTGCCTCAGCGCTGAGCGCTGTGGTCATCTCGATTTCGACGGTAGGCGCTGCGGTGTGGATGGTGTCCAGGCCGTACTTGTTGTTCCTGCGCCCATGCTCGTCAAGCCAGAGGTCCCAGCCCAGGGTCCCCTGGGGAAGAACTACTCCGTGCTGATTGAGCAACCGGCCCTGGTTAGTCGCTGGGTCGTCCTGGAAGCGGTACACGCCCCCGGCGATCTTTAGCGATAACGTACTGACAGGAGGAGTCAGGGAGTTGGCCTGTGAGGTCGGGTCGTGGAACCTAAGCCCAATCCATCCTATCTGACCTATCTCCGGGAGCGTGATCTTGGTCTTGGTAGCGGAACCGATTGGAACCGACTGGCTAACAATGTTTCGCTGCACTCCATAGACCAGCGGAAGGAACTGCTGGGCCGTTTGCAGCCACCCGTTGCGCCGAAGGTTGAGAACTCCGGTGCCGGTGCTTGTCGGGGCGGTTCCTCCGAAGAACAGGCCGTTCGAGAAGTCAGTTCCGATCAGCGGGTTGATGGTGATCTTGGGCTGAATCGTCTTGGTGCCCGACATGTACTGCGGGCTGACGAAAGCCCCATGTCCGGGTGCCATGACCTGACCATTGGCTAGGGCGATGTCGAGGTAGTTCTCGAACCACAATCCCAAGGGAAGCGTCAGATGCACAGTGCCGGTGTAGCCGCCAGTTGCTGGGGCGGCCTGTCCCGGGATGGTGTTCTGTACGCTGGTCGGGGGCGTGTACGGGCTGTTGATGTTGCGCTTGGGGAATACAGGGTGGACCTGGTTGACGCAGTAAAGGTCAACGCCAGCCACTGAGTCGATGAACTTCACTTGGTTTTGCGATGACACCGAGATTGACCCCGCCACCGAGTAAGGCGCATAGGGAGAGGGCGTAGGCGTTGCCGTGCCGCCGTTGGTGATGTCCATTACGAAATGGGCGTCTACGCACGATAGAACGTCTGTCTTTCGCAAGGGCAGGATGCCGTTAATGTTGGTCTGGCTTCCCTGAGATGGAGTGAAGCCCAGACCAAAAGTGTCCTCTTCTTGAAAGATAGGAATCGTCTGGCCGGGCATCCCGAACTGGGAGCCGGGGAGCGGAGCGGATTGAGTAGTCATTTAGCCTCCTTGCCTTGCGGCTATCGAGAGTCCCGGGATCGGGGTGTGGAAAAAGTACACGCTGACGCCAATGAGGGCTATCACCACCATGGTGATAAATATCGCCAACGCCAGAGGATTGTCTATCGCTTCTTTCATATGCGACCTCCAAATATCATGCCTCTTTTATAGCGCAGGCTTATCTGGATCGTGCAGGAATTTTCAGCGTGAGAAGAACTGGCCGTTCACGACGGGTCTTTTTGTTCCAGTACCAGAAAAGATGATCTTCCTCGGGGGGCTCGATCTGGGGCGCGCCCATCGTTTCGAGATATTTCACGTCGGCACCGTGATCCATACGGAACAGATAGAGCCTCGTCATCTCCGAAAGCACTTGGCCCGGTATGCCTCTTGCCCGCTGGGAGCAGAAGATCATAGCCATGCCACGCTCACGTCCGGCGCGTGCAGTGCGCAGGATGGACCCCGAGGAACCGCGGACCTTCATCCCGTTCTCGCTGTAGTAGTCCATGCCCTCGTCGATCCAGAGGAACCGCTCACGTTTGCCCGAAGCCCCGGAATAGAACTTCTGAGCGATCCACGTGAGGCGACCGTACTCGTCCTTCTCGTCCTTGTCGTCTGAGACCTGAGCTAGGGCTATCTGGAACCCGCGCTTATAGGCGGTGTCTATGTCTTCAGGCTCCTCCACGAGCACAGCGCCGTCGATCTTCTCGCCGTATTCCATGCCCGGGTAGCGCTTCTTTAGCCCGGAGAGCTTCCAGGTGGCCTTGAAACGGGGCTTGGAGTCTAGCACAAGATGTTGGGAGAAAGGGTACTTCTTTAGCGCATTCCGAAGCATCTGGTGTTCCAGTTCCGACTTGCCTGCCCCGGTGCCTCCGAGTATCAGCGCCCGCTCGTTAGGAGCGATAGAGAGTTCATCAAACCGCATCAGGCTCTTTCAGAACTTCGTCGAAGAGGTTGCGCATATACCCAGCCATCTTTTTGAGTTCTGCCTCGGGGAGTTGGCGTATCATCCGCGTCACCACCGGAAGCATGGCGGCCAGTGGTCCGGCGTTCTCCACGCTCACGTCGTCAAGAGCCGAGAGGAACCTCTGATGGGCCGGTGAGAGTCTAGCTATACCAGCTTGGGCGGGGTCCGTCGGGGAGGTCGGGTCCGGCTGATCCTGTGGGACCATTCTGAGGCTGGGACGGCGCATTTGAGTTCCTTTCGTGGATGTTGGACACTGCCATTGAATCGTAGTAAACCTGTTCGGCTCGGCGGTTGGCCTTGCGCACCATCTTGGCTTCGCGCATATAAGGCCGCACCCTGTTGCCCCACTCCCATAGCGTCCATGTTGCCATGAGGATGTCGGCGTTCTCTACTATCACCCTGCCGTACTTCTCGTTGATCACTGACTTGGCGATCAGGCGCGACATCGGCTTGGTGATGATGTTGACTTCTTCATCTGAGAGACAAATCCGGTCGTACTCGTCATCGAGAGCCTTGCGCTCCTCGGGAGATAGGTCCGGGGATTGGCGGTGCTTTAGGGCACCGTAGGCCACCGTTGAAGTTATGAGAGCCAGGATAGGGGCGATCAGGTTGGTCCACTCTGAGGCAGATGGAGGTTTTTCGGATTTGGAGGGCGTGCTTGATGCCGCCGAGCTGACAGCCTCGACGATCACCTCACGCGCCGGTGCCTCGGGCTGGAAAGCCTTGGAAGTCTTTTTGGCACGGCGGGGCGATTTGATCGGCTGGTGCTCGACGCAGTAGAAAGCGTTCTTCGAGCGTGCGGGCTTATCACATTCGGCCTTGTTGCACTCGCCCTTGGTCATTGTGTCCCATGCGAAAGCCATTAGCGCCTCCGGTGCCTGTGCATACGGATCTGGCGTTCATTGGGCTTCTCGGCTGGTTCTCCCGGCACGATGACCTCTTCCACCTTCTCGATCTCAATAGTCATCCCTCAGTCATCCCTCAACCTCATTTCTTTCAGCACTAGCTTCCTGAGCCAGCTTGATCGTGTCATTCCTTCGTACTCGCAGCGTTCCTCAACGAACTCGGATTCCTCCTCGGTCAGCCAGATAGATACTTGGATTGGTCTGTTCTTACTCATTTCTTACCTCCATGCAGCCGGAACACTCGGAACCGGCTCACCTTCATGTACTTGTCGTAGATCTCCGGCTCCTGGTCTTTCAGTAGCGCCGTGTCGATCCCTTCCCTCGTCTGCTCCTTCCAGCTCACCAACTTCTCACCATCCACGAGGCCAATCTCGCCCTCGCCTAGCTCACGCTTGACGGTGTTGATCAGATATTCCTTCTCGTCCTCGTAGCTCTTGATTATGTCGCCCAGGTCCCGAATCCGCTCGACGGTCGGGCGCAGCTTTGAATCCAGATCGACGCTCGCAATCGTGGCGCATGGGAACCACCGTGCCAGGGTTCCGGTGTCTCGGCTGGTCACTGTTGGAGGCTCCCCAGCCTGGACCTGCGCCCAGAAAGCTTTCCCCGCCTCCAACAGTTCCTTACAGATTTCCTCGTCACGCTCGACCTCGAAAATCTCGAAGCGACGTGAATCGAAATACACAGGGACGTAGACCTTGCGGAACCCTGTGACCATCATCTGCCAATGGCACTGGACTAAGATGTGCCGGGGCGGGCCGTCGGTCCACTCGTCGGCTGAGTAAATCGTCGCCGTCTTGGCCTCGATGATCTCCACATAAAGAACTCGGTAGGCATCGAGAGTCGCTCCGAGATAGGGATATCGAGGATGCCGGAAATGCTCCTGGCGCACGACGATGGTAAGATCCGTCCACCTCTTCCGGCGCAAGAACTCATCGATCACGGCATCCTCGAAAGTGATCCCGAACTGAATCTCGTCGCTGGTCTTGTCCTCGGACTCGATTTCCCCCCGCAATTCGAGGTAGAGCTGCAAGGGGGATTTCCAAGGGGACATGCCGAGCATTGCGGCAGCGTCGGCACTGCCGATGTAGTCACGCATCTTGACCCCAGACTGTACCCTCGGTGACGACAACATCTCTGGGCTGCATGGCGAGGACGATTTCCCTAGCCAACTGTGGGATGGGTGACACGAACTCGGGGCAAGTGCAACCGGGAGTATTCCAAGCAACCGCTTGGTAACTACCATTCACCTCTATCCGGTCTGGCTGAACAATAATCTCTGCCCAACAGCCTCTAAAGATCTGTGCCTCCTGAGAAGTAATTGGAGGATATGCGTGGCGCTTGGCCTCGGTGTGGCCACAATAAGCGCAATCATTCAGCGACATTGTCGGACTCCGCTGACACGAGTTTCAGCTCATGGACCAAATCTTCCAGAGCCGTGACTACTTCTGCCTCTCGCCCGATGGGAACAAAGAAAATCGCATCCGCACCAAAAGAGCCGTACTTGTTGGCGAAGCCGAAACGGATAACGTAGCTACCTGTAACGGTTTGCAGTTTGGTAGCAAACTTCTCGCCGTCCTCTGAAAAAATTGTTGCACTCGATGACATTTTCATCCTCTCTTCCGGTGCCGTCTAGCACCTGTATTTATTATACACGGTTGGGAACTAGAGTCAAGGCAAACAAAAGAAAACTTTGAAAAAATCTGCTATTCTTTTGTGCATGGATGAAATTTTAGGTGACCCCGAAGAAGTGGAAGTCGAGGACAACTCGGTAGATAATTCAGTCGATCTGAGTTCCGACGATTTTAGCAGCATGTCGGACGACAGCGTGAATGTCAGCGTGGTCGTCGAAGCCCCTGAGACGGACGATGAACCAGAACCGGATCATCACGCCCGCATCGAGGCGCGTCTCGCAAGCATCGAGGAGGCTCTCGCTACTCACGAGCACGCCGCCCCGGAACCGGAAATAGAAGAAATTTCCGAGCCTGAACCCGAGCCGGTTTTTGAGACTCCGGAGCGTAAAGGATTTCTCTACCGATGATGACCTGCGAGAAGTGCGAAAAAACTTACACCAGCGAGCGCCCTTACATGAAGCACATAGAAACGTGTACCGGCCCCAAGGAAAAAAAAGAACCGTTTTCTTCACCGGCTCCAGTAAATCCTTCGAGCATCATTTCGGCACGTGTGGCTAAGCAGTACGAGGCCATGCTGAGCCTCACGCAGCTCTCCCTCCTGGGAATGTCTCATGCGATCAAAGGGAGGCGCCCTTCCCTTTCCATGGCATTGACCAAGGACGCGTTGAGCATCGAGAAAGAGAAAAAGACAATATCGCAAGGCGTTGGCGAATTTGCGGTCCAGCACACATGGGTAGAACCCGCCATGAAAAAAGTCATGGAGGCTTTTTCTATTTTCGCGTTGGCGACGATTCACGTTCCCCTCGTCGAGGGGGTGATGCAAAATCACGCCATTATCGATGTACCCTCCACCGAGTCCGCTGCCGCCCCTCCAACCATGGCAGATCTTTCTGCGTGATTTTGCGAGAGGTTTCGATCAGGGGGAACACGTCGTTCTCTGTGCGCAAAACGGATGGGGAAAAACTTTTCTCGCCGATTCTCTTGTCGAGCAGCTCGGCACGATGGGCCTCTGGTCCGTATACCTCTGGACCAAGCCGAGAGACAAAGAGATTGAAAAATTCCTCAAAAGGCTGCACTACAAAATTTTTACCAAGCCGCCTTTTGATTTCACGCGGCCGCCCGGAAAATTCGCAATCAAAGCGGAAGCGAAATCTCTGGCCTCTTTGCGGATCAGCCAGGAGACGCTTTACCGTGAGGCGCTCGATGTTGTGTGGAACACCGGCAAGCTCGCTCTGATCCTCGACGAGTTGAGATACCTGGATAAAATTCTGGGGTTGGGAAATCCGATTTCGGTTCTTTTTTTGCAGGCTCGTTCCTCAAAAGTTTCACTCATTGCAGGGACCCAGCGGCCCCGGTGGATACCTGTCGAAGCTCTCACCGAAGCCAAGCATTTCTTCATTGGACACCTGGGGGACCTCCAGGATCGCAAGAGGCTCGCGGAGGTTCTGCCAAGGCGCGTAATTGACGCTAGTTTGAAATTGCAGCCGCATGAGTTCATCTATGCTAATATCAGCGGTGTAATTACTCGCGTGAAAGCAGGTTGATGTGAGACCTCACGTACACCTTGACGGTCCAAGCTTTTTCATCTTCGGAATGGAAATGATTCTCTGGCTCGGGATTATCTCGATACTGGCGATCGTCCTCTCCGGCAACTGGATCGGCAAGTTCTTCGGATTCATAAAGTAGGAGACATATGCCCACCACCACCTCCAATCCCCCCCAGGTCCCGGTAGCGGGATCAGGCTCTACCGCAGTAGCGACAACGCCGAAGATCCTTGCTTTCGCTGCGTCGACCTTCAAGCTCCCTAACCTCGAAACCCAAGCCGGTGCCTCCGGCCTCGTGTTCGGATCTACCTGGAAGGGTTTCATCCAAGCCAACGGCTACTTGGCTAACCTGAACGTAAGGATCACAGCATCCGGCGGTTCCGGAGCGACGACCCCGGCGGTAGCGAGCGCTGACGCTCCCTGGAACGTGATCCAGTCGATTGCGCTGATGCTCCCCGGAGGAACCAAGCCGATCATCCAACTCAGCGGCTACCAGGCTTACCTGATCGGTTGGCTGGGCGGCTACCGTAAGCCAAATCCGACGAGCCTACCGAGCTACTCAGCAGTCGCCGTATCCGGGGACTTCGTGTGCTCCTTCTTCATTCCGGTGGAGATAATCGCACGCAACGCTCTCGGAGCGCTCTCGAACACTAACGGTCAGTCGCTTTTCCAACTGGTCATTACCTTCTCCCCCGCCGCTACGGTTTACTCGACCGAGCCGGTCCCCACGGTACCGACGCTCGCGGTGGAAACTCACAGCGAGAACTACTCGGTTCCTCGACCGCAGTCCTCGACCGGAGTTCAGCAAGAGACGGCTCCTCCGCTTCTCGGAACTACTCAGTTCTGGACTTCACAGGAGAGTTCAGCCCTGAGTGGTTACAACGCCTACTACTCGACAAGAGTGGGCCAGGCGATCCGCAACCTGATCCTTGTTACAAGGGATGCCGGAGTGAGAGCGGCGCTTTTGCCGAATCCGCTCCAGGTGTCGCTCAATAACACCCAGATCTATCCGGCGCTTACTCCGGAGTGGCTCATCGACCGCAACGCCGAGCTTTGGGGCGCGGCCCTTCCGCTTGGCGTGTACGTGCTTCCAAGAGATACCGACTTGGACGGTGCGCCGGGTCAAGAGCTAAGGAACTCCTGGATACCGACCACCACAGGCGACAAGCTCGCCTTCAGCGGCACGTGGACGGCTAACACCACCCTCGAAGTGATCACCAACGATATCGCTCCCGCAGGCGATTACCTCCAGAGAGCGCTGCTCTAATGTATCGGGTATCGATGGATGGCAGCTCATACAGCGAACCCCCAGGCGCAGCAGCTCCGGCTTCCGTCTCTTCATCGAGCGGCAGCGCGGTCAGGGATTTCCTCATCGGGTTCATAATCGTCGGACTTCTGCTTCTCGCCTCCTACTTTGGACTCAAAGCGAGCGGCGATATCGTTGTAAGCATCGATTAAGGAAAGGATAAAAATGCTCTGGTTTCTAGTTGGCATTTTGGTCGGATGGCTGGTCTTTCCCACCGTCCTCAAACTATTCCATTTGTAAGGAGAGAAATGAAGAACCTAGTTTCAAGTCACGCCGTCCTCGGCGTGCTTGCAGTCGTCGCTCTGATCCTCTATGGCACCATGATCATCGTGGGAAAGAGCGTCCCTTCGGGTTTCGAGTCGGTCACCTACGGTCTTATCTCCGCTTTTGCGACAGGGACCGGTTACGCCATAGCTCAGAAAACCGCAGCGGCCAAGTCTTCCGGCTCCTCGACTTCGACGATAACCGGAAGCTAACATGGCCGCCCTTCAACCGTTGGTATACGCCCTCGCCGGGTTCGGCGTGATGTTCGTGGCGTGGATCTGGCGGCTGGTCTCGGATCTGCGGTCGTTGAGGCCGCTATGATCGGTCTCGCGCTCGCTTTCATTGCAGGGATCGGAGCCGATGCAGGTCTTACGCTCCTGGCGGTCAAGATGATACGTGGTAGCCAGGAGCAGATGGCCAAGAGTGCCGTCGAGGACTTCCAGGAGGAAATCATCAAAGCGGTTCCCGGACTGCTGGCGAAGGCGCTGGAGGGGCAGAAATGCTTGCCATCGGAATAGCCTTCGCGGTCTTCTATTCGGGAGTGGCCCTGCTCCTTGGAGCTTTCGAGCACATCAACGTGCTTTCAATGTTGGTCACGGCTCTAACCAAGCCCTCGAAGACAAAGAAATCCTGATGGAAGCCGGTCTGTTCGCAGCGGCCTTTGTGGCGTTTTCAGCGGCCTCGTTCACCCGGTCGGTAAAGGGACTTAATACCGAGCCTCTCGGCGTGGTGATCTTGGCTCAGGGCGGACTTGCGCTGGTGCTCGGTCTGATCGGCGCGGTGCTTCCTCCTTTGGCAATTGCTTTCACGGCGCTCCTTGCCATCGGAGCATGGTACGGTCTGGTCCCGGTAGTAGGATAAGGAGAATGATGGAAGCTCAGGACATGATGGAAAAGGGAATCGAGGCTCTAGTCGGCCTTATCTCTCAGCTCGCACGAGCGGGTGCCACGGACGAGCAGATCGTTTCGATGATCAAATCGCAAATGCCTTCCGATGCCAAGGAGAGCTTTGCTTCGATGTTTGCAGGGAAGGAGTAGCATGGCAAGCGTTATCAACCTTTTTGCTCTGGTTGTCTGGCTCGCAATCGTGGGAGTCGTAATTACATCTTCTACGACCCAGGGAATCATTTCGAGCCTGTTCAGCGGCTTCACCAGCCTCATCCAGGGCGCTAAGTGAGCTTTTCACACCTGGCAATGCCTGCGATGCCTCAGGCTATCGGCTACGTGGGAGAGGCCGCCGACCCTTCCGGGATCGCTCTCGGCACTCCCGCAGCTCCGCAAGAGGTAATCTCCAAGGCTACGGTCAACCCTCCCTTCTTAGGTGTCGGCGACGGCGCTGGAATCATCATGGCCGCGCTCCCGGTCTGGGAGACGGGACCGGGGAGCTGGGGCGAGAGCGGAGGAATGGCAGAGGCCACTACGCCTGGGCAGCCTTACGGCATGTCCGGCAACACCCCAGACAATAACCCGCCTTTGACGGCGGTGTCGCCCCCTCCAGACATGTGGTACTACGCCAATGGCTGATACCGACTTCTGGCAGGATGATGTAGCAGGCTTCCCGGTATGGCAACTGGCTATTGCGGTTGTCGGCTCGATCATCGCTGTGATCATGTTCAAGCACTTCACCGGCTCGTCCGGCGTTTCTTCATCCGCACCAACGGCTGCTTCCGGATCCGCTCCTACATCCTCCGGCGGATCCGGCGGCTCCGGCGGCTACACGTCGCCCACGACACCAAACTCGTCCGGCATCACCCCGGTCGAGGCGTGGCTGGCGCAGGCTCAGACGGTTGCCAATCAGCTCGGAATCTCGGCAAGTGCGAGCAACACGGCTTTGCAGAACTATCTCTCAGGGGGAACTATCTATACCGGGTCAGGTGAGCGGTCCATTCTTAACGCAATCTTCTCCGCTATCGGCAACGCTCCAGGAGTGTCCTCTCCGGTTTATTATGTGCCTGAAGCTGCGTCTGCTCCAACTGGGACCAGTTCTACTTCTTCTACAACCTCCGGTTCTTCGCCAGGTTCCACCGGATCTACAACCGGGACGGGCGGCTCAGGTACGACCTCGCCTGAGCCGGTCCGGGTGTCTCCCAGCGAGACCGTCCCCCACTCCAGCACTACCCCGGTATCCGACCCTGTCGCAGCTGCGATCAAATCCGCTGTGAGCGCCATCAACTCGTTTTCCTCGACGGCCTACGCTCGGAACGCACCGGAGCCAGCTTCAGCAGCCGCGTCTGCTCAGAGCCAGGCCACAGCCTCGAACGCCCAAGCAGCTGGCTACTCCGCGTCCCAAGCTGAAACCCTTGCGAGCAGAGCCTACGACTTTGGACAGCTCTCCCAGTCGCAGCAGACCTACGCTAACCTCCTTTCCTCGGGAACTTCGGCAGCCCAGGCAAGCCAGATAACCCAGAACGCCGCCGCATTCTCAGCCGAGAGCCAGGGACAGCAGACCTACTCCAATCTGATCGGAGCGGGATACACTCCGGCACAGGCTCAGCAAATCTCAGGATGGAACCAGGGATGAACGACATTCTTCTGGCCCTCTCCATCGGATACATGATCTTCGCCATGTGGTATCTATTTGGCGAACTGCTCTCGCACTTGCTTCAAACACTGCGTTGGTATCTCAGGCACTTGGAGAGCGATTTATTCTCTGCAATAGCGGCTCTCGAAATGGCCCAGTTGGCTAGACTGATGGGAAGCGCCCACCGGGAGGCTTAGATGATCCTCACCCCAACGGAGATCGCAGCTGTTGCCCAGCACGCAGGGTTCAAGACCCCTCAGGCCATAGCCACGATAACAGCCATCTCTCTCGCCGAAAATGGCGGCCAGGGTCAGACGGGCCAAACTGACACAGGCTACACGCTCCCCTCAGGAGGCCAAAGTGAAAATTCTGTCGGACTTGCTCAGATCAATACGCTGGCTCATCCCCAATATTCTCCGTCATCCCTTCTCAACCCTTTTGCGAACCTCGAGGCGGCTCTGAGCGTATCCAATGGGGGAACCAACTTCATGCCCTGGACCACCTACCAGAATGGCGCATATGCCACGTATTTGCCGACTGCAACCCGAGCCGCCAACCAGGTCGTCTCAAATCCCTCTCTGGCTTCTGCTATAGTGCAGTCGCTTGGAGCAGCCACTTACGGCGCTGGCTCAGGCGGCTCTAGCACTTCGGGGGGGGAGCGCCGCACCAGTGCAGGCGACGCCCGTAAATTTTTTCTCGGATCTTGGAAAATCAGCAGCGGGGATGACTTCCCTTGGTTTGTTTTCGATCTTCGGCAATTTACTTACAGGCCCGGTGAAATCGGCGGTGAAATCGGCAGCTAAGGCAGCGGCTAGCGACACGGCTCAGATTGTGGGGACCGCCCTCGAAGACCTTACCAAAGGTTTTTTCAGTCTCATTCCCTGGATCGAGATTGCCGAAGGCACAATCGGCGTGATCCTATCGATTGTCGGGCTTGTCATGCTCTGGGGAGCGCTACTCGGAAATGAAATGGGGCCTGCGGATGCCGCTGATAAAGTGATAGGATTAGCGGCATGATCATTCTTCGCACCATCACACAGACGGTCACCCTGGCCCCATCAGAAGGGGGCCAACTCGCCGGAGCGGACGAACATGCGTTCGAGATAATGCTCTCGCCTTCCGCAGCGGTATATGTAGGCAGCCAGCCGTGGCCTGGAGGATCGGTGGATCCCGGCACCTGGGGTGCTCTCTTACAGCCGTATC
>DAHZQE010000316.1:0-4073 GCA_027409005.1 Ferrimicrobium sp.
CGCCCTGGCATCGACCTGGGTCTTGCGATATCGGGTCAACTCACGAAGTTCACGGATCTCAGGTGGAGGCACAAAGCAGTCGTTGCAGTCGCGAATTCGATGTTGAACGTCGTCTGGTATCTCCTCACCAATGGCGAACTCTACCAGGATCTCGGTGCTAACTACTTCGAGAGCCACGACGATCCAGAGGGTGGGCTGCTTCGCGCCCCGGATAAAGCCGTCTCACCAATTCCCAACTCACCGATGGTACGGTGGTTAGTCTTCTCCATGCAGCGCCGATTGCGATGATCGTAATTGATAACGCTGGCCTAATCGTACTCGTGAACGCTGAGGCCGAACGACTATTCGGCTATCGCAGTGAGGAACTCATTGGAACGCCCGTCCAGCCGCTCATTTGCATTGGGGATACGCGTTTTCTGTCTTCAGCGGCCGGTTTAGAGATGGTAGGTCGACGACAAGATGGCAGCGAGTTCTCGGTGGCAGTCTCGGTATCGACATTATCAACCGAGACTGGACTTCTGATCTCAGCGACGATTCTCGACATCAGCCAGCGCATCGAAGTAGAGGCCGAATCTGAACGCGAAAAGAGGGAATCTGAACGAGTACGACTCGAAGCTGAAACCGACCGGGAGCGATTGGAGGTGCAGCTTCACCAATCTCAACGAATGGAGAGCTTGGGTCAACTCGCCGGAGGCGTCGCTCACGACTTCAACAATCTGTTAGCTGTAATTATGAACTACACATCGTTCGTTGCCGATGAGTTGTCTGCCGTTGCTATGACATCGACTGACTCGAAGTGGGATGAACCTCTCAAAGACGTTAGGCAGATCCAATTGGCTGCAGAGCGTGCCAGTCTCCTGACACATCAACTGCTATCGTTCGCTCGTCGGGAGGTGGTCCAGCCTCGCGCATTGAGCCTCAACAGTGCAATCGTCCGCATGGAGCAGATTCTGCGTCGGACAATCGGTGAGCTGGTAAAACTGGTCACCACCCTCACAGACAACTTACCGATGATAATGGCCGATCCCGGTCAAATTGAACAGATTATTCTCAATCTCGCCATCAATGCTCGCGACGCAATGCCGAATGGTGGCAAGCTGTCGATCGATACATCGATGAGGGAGGTCACGCTCGAAGAGAGTTCGGAATCAGGCATCTCAATGGGGTCTTTTGTGTGTTGTCGTGTTAACGACATTCGTGTAGGCATGTCGGCAGAGGTCCGCGATCGTGCTTGCGAGCCCTTCTTTACCACCAAGCCGAGAGGTGAGGGCTCGGGACTTGGTCTTGCGACCGTCTATGGAATCGTTTTCCAGTCCGGTGGACATACGAGGATAGATTCCGACGAGGGAATCGGGACGACAATAACCGTCTTTCTACCTGCTGCCGAACAAAATGTTGCAGTTGAAAATCTCGGCGAGATCATAGATGGCCTCAATCCACGAATCGGAACAGAGACAGTCCTTGTGGTCGATGACGAAGATGCGCTGCGCGAAGTGACCCGGCGAATACTGACACGCAATGGCTACACCGTCATAACCGCATCCAGTAGCGCCGAGGCGATTGAAATCGCCGCCTCATACCCAAGAGACATCGATCTCCTCCTCACCGACGTGATCATGCCGATTATGCAAGGTCCAACCGTCGCCAACAAAGTGAGACAGCTCCGACCGGATATCAAAGTACTCTTTATTTCTGGCTACGCCCAACCCGTTCTTGAAGCAGGAGCTGTTCTTGAAACGGAGTTCGAATTGGTGGAAAAGCCGTTTAATCAGGTGACACTGCTAGAACACGTGCGCAAGGTGCTCGATCATGCCGAGTGAAGTGCCGGTGATCAGGGTAGTCGTTATAGACGACCACGAAATGATTCTCCAAAGTGTGGTTCGCTTGCTCCGCGACGATCCCCAGATTGCAGTCGTCGGCACAGCGCTGAACGCTTTGCAGGGAATTGAACTCACTCGGCACGAGTTCCCAGACGTCGTAATAATTGATTACAGTCTGCCGGACATGGACGCCCCCGATGCGATCAAGATACTGCATGAGGTCTGTCCTGAGGTCAAGATCGTCACTCTCTGCGGCTCGGAGCGCCCTGGTGCACTTCTTGCGTCGATGAGGGCGGGCAGTTCTGCATGGGTTACGAAAACCCGAGCTATCCAGGAATTGCGCGACGCAGTGTTGCGCGTAGCTGCAGGTCTACCAGTCACCATCCACGAGTTGGAGTTACTTCCGACCTTTGATCAGCTAGTGCCGTATTATCAGCCCATTGTAGCGCTCGAGAGTGGCCGAATCACCGGATTCGAAGCGCTGATTCGCTGGCGACACCCCGAACGGGGGCTGCTCGGCCCCGAGGCGTTCCTACCATTCATGGAGGAGATCGGTTTCATCGTGGAGATCGATAGATGGGTCCGGGAACAAGCGATACCCCAACTTGGGGATTGGCAGCAACACTTCCCGCGAACTCCCAACATTTCGATGCACGTCAACCTATCGGCGAGTGACTTTTTGGATCCGGCTATTGTCCATTCAATCTCCGAGATTGTTAAAGACTCCAACATTGATCCCGCCGATCTTGTCTTGGAAGTAACTGAATTGATACTGCTTGGAGACAACGCGCACACGTTGGACTTATTCACCCAATTTAAGAGTCTCGGGGTGACGCTGGCACTCGACGATTTCGGTACCGCCTTCTCGTCACTTTCTTACGTCCGTCGATTTCCCTTCGACCATTTGAAACTCGATATCTCGTTCACCTCAGAATTGCCCCACTCGACACGCTCGATGCTGCTTGTCGAGGAGATCTGCCATTTGGCGACATCGATGAAGATGGGGGTGATTGCGGAAGGCATCGAGCGCCAAGAGCAGGCCGATGCGCTGCGTGGAATTGGCTGCCGCTACGGGCAAGGATACCTATTCGCGCGGCCACTCCCTGCCAAAGATTGCGAGCGACTCCTCGCTGCCGAGTAGCATTTCCTTCTTCACTCCAGTTGTTGTGACGGCAAAACAAAATGATTTTCTAAATCTCCTTGTCAGATGCTACGAACTCCGTAATGATAACGACGGATAAGGACGCCCGAAGTTGCTCCGGGAAGTCACGCTCCAGCACCAACGATCGCGGTCCCCCTGTTCTTGCCAGATCCTCTATCATGACAGGTCTAACTTGTGGGCGTCCAAGTGAGCTCACCGGCACATCCTGCCACAGCGCAATGCCACTCACATGAAGGTCAATGGAACCAACGGCAGAGCGCCTTCAAGAAGTTGCCCAATTCCGCCGACAACACTAGATAGAAGATGAACCATGCAACTCAGTGTCGATACTCCGAAGAGAGGGTCGATGGATCAAGACGAAGTCGCTAGTGGGATCCCGTACACCTACAGCAGATCAGGAGTGAATAGGTGGGTTATCCCAGAGGGTCGCTAACTCGCGTGCCTGTCGTCGACGACGTAGATTCCCAACAAGCGACGCGTCTATCCCTGCGGGAGATCTGGGCGGGCTTGGTGCGCCCTGCATTTTCGGACTCCCATTTCTGGATTATTCAAGCCATGGTTGTGACGACCTTCTTCATCGACCTCGGTGGAGACCTCGCGCAGAATGCCCATATAATAGCTCTACCCGGATTTGTGTGGAAGGTGCTCCTATTCATTCCCATCGCCTATGGAGGTAAATACTTCGGCATTGTTGGATCTCTAGGCGCAGCGCTAAGCGCAATGATCCTCGTTATCCCGGAGATGCTGTTACTTCAACACAGCGCCGAACAACAATTGGGAACATACAGCATCACCGCTGTCATGGTCATTGTTGCCTTTGTGACTGGTGAGCGCCTTGAGGAGATACAGGCGATCAGACGAGCCTTGACCGCCACCGATGAACTCTTTAGGAGTCAACAGCGTTCCAGCATTGTCTTTGAGAACAGCGTTGCCGCCATATGTATCACCAACATCGAAGGCATCGTTCTTGAAGCTAATCGCTCATACTGCGAGATGGTAGGACTGACAAAGAAAACGATAACTGGTCAAAACATTCCAGCCCTTACCGATCCAGAACATCGTGTCAGCGACGCACAGACAATTCATCGTCT
>DAHZQE010000324.1:0-10869 GCA_027409005.1 Ferrimicrobium sp.
AACGGCTTGTCAGACCCGACATCAAGTGTCCGCACGGTAACCGGTTGTCCTGTCTCACAAAAGGGCTCTATCAAGGAGCGATAGGTCGATACCTGCTCATCAACACTCGGCTCTCGCTCCTTACCCTCGAACAGAAACTCCGTACGCACCAGCCCGATTCCCTCCGCTCCTTGGGATCGCGCCTCTTGGGCATCGGCCAGCGAGCCTACATTGGCGAGCAACTGTACCGCCTTCGTCGCCAGCACGGATCTCGGACTCCGATGACCAACTGTGGGTCGATGAGCGGACGTAGGCACCCGTCCGTTGGCTCCAATCGTTACCACACCCTGTAATGGATCGAGGAGTACTACGGCACCGTCGGGTATCTCGTTAGCCCTCCGACATCCAACGACCGCCGGGATGTCGAGTGATCGCAGTATCAAAGCCGCATGACCCGATGGCCCACCTGTCGCCACGATTACCCCCATCGTCGATGCGGGCGTGAGAGTTGACGCCTGTGCCGCAGTTAACTGATCGAACAGCAATATCGAGTTGACGTTGGGCTCGTCAATGGCTTGCGAATCTGCGCTCCCAAACAGATGATCAGCTACCCGAGCGCCAATCTCACCAACATCGTCCGCTCGCTCCCCGATATAGCCGCCAACCGATCGCAGCTCGGCCGCAACCTTCTCGAAAGCAGCTCGCAAGTTTCTTCGCTGAAGCTGGCACTTGGCATCCACCATCGGATCTGGCTCAACGTTCGCAAGCAAGCGGTCCACGAGAGTCGGATCCTGCGCCATCATGGCTTGCGCCTCCAAAATGTCCGCTACCTCAGACGGCGCATTCTGGCCGAGAGTTTCAAGTTCGATCCCAACCACTTCAAGCATCTCACTTAGGCGCGAACGGAGTGCGTCGCGACCTTCGAACTCAATCGAGTCGGAATCCCCAAAGGTAGAGTCCACTTGTGCTGAGTCGTTGCCTTCGCTGGCCTCCCCAGAGTTCCGACCCTCGATCAACGGCGGTTGCTTTCCGATTCGGACGATGCGACCGGAGACCGATCGAGTGCCGACTCCAAAGCCACGGAGCTCCTCCGTACTCGAGTCCTGACCACTAGAGTCCTGGCCAATAGAGTCCTGGCCAGACCCAGACGATGAACCCCCCAGGTCAGACACCAAGCTTGCGGACCTCCCAGGCGTGTTGTCCCGCCTCAATCGCCTCGTCTAGAGATCCACCCATAGACAACGTCATTGCACAGGCGATCGCCCCTTCGACCATCGGGCAGTCGATCATCCGCACTCGCCCACCGAGTCCTTCGAGTTCGATAGCCGCACCCGTCGCCAAAAACGACGAACCAACATCGCCAATCATTCCGATCTCGTCTGCGTTGCTGAGTTCGGCCATGGCCTCAAGCACCATCGACGCATTGACGCCAAACCCACCCGAATCTTGTTCGTCTCCACCACCAACAGCAACCATCGCTAGATCATCCCCGGCCAAGGCGTGTACTAGCTCTATGACCCCAAGCGCGAGAAGCTTTGAGTGAGACACGATAATGAGAGCTGTGTTCATGATACTTGGTCTCGGACAGTATCAGCGAGTGCCTGGAACCAGAGGGCAGCCGAGACTGAGCCAGGGTCGATGTGGCCGATGCTACGCTCGCCGAGGTAGGCTGCCCGCCCTCGCCTGGCCACAAAATCACGAGTCGCATCCGACCAACCCTTAGCATGCTCTGCAAGTGCAACGACGATCTCCTCACTGCCCTCCTGGACGTCGACGCTATCGCGCAGCTCCGTCATGGCAGGAAGAAAGACGTCCATCATGGTCTTGTCCCCGACCACCGCCTGACCTCGTTTCGAAAGTGCCTCTACAAAGGCGCCAAGGGCGTCGATGAAGCCAGACCACTCCACAACAGCTGCGTCAGGGAGGGCTGTGGAGAACTTGAGCATTCCAGAACCCCATAGCGCACCTGAGGCACCACCAACTGTGCTCATTAGTGTCATCCCAACCAGCTTCGCGTCTGCGTGCAGACTGGCTTCTGAGTTAGCATTGAACGCCTCAACCACCTTACCGAGGCCTCGGTCCATGTTCGAGCCATGGTCTGCATCGCCAATCGCAGCGTCAAGGTCATTAAGGACCTCCCTGTTCTCATGAATCAACTCAGCAAAACGGCGCCAGAGCTGACGAAATGCCACCTGATCCATAGAAGCCATGCTAATGCTGCACAACTTTAAGTGCCGGGGTATCACATGCGGCATTCAGCAGAGTCGACCTCTGCTGATCTAGACGCAACAGCGTCAATGAGGCTCCCGCCATCTCGAGGGAGGTCATAAACTCCCCCATCAACACCTTCTCTAAGGAAAGCTTCGAACTCTTGGTCAGATTCGCAAGATGCCCGGACATGATGGCCAGCTCAATAGCAGGAGTTGCCCCCATAGAGTTGACCATTGCTGCAATCCGCTCGCCATCACCAAGCGAGAGTTCCGCAACCAGACGGTGATAGAGCGATGCCGTGAGCTCGGATGCACTCATCATTGGCACTCGTTCGATCCCGGGTTCGCCATGAATTCCAATACCCATCTCCATCTCGTTTGCGCCAAGTTCGAAGGTTGGTTTTCCATTGGCGGGAACCGTGCACGAAGTCAAGGCGCACCCCATCGAGGCAAGATTGGCGACAACCGTGTCAGCTATCACCTTTACAGACGAGAGATCTGCTCCCTCCTCAGCAGCTGCACCCGCAATCTTATGCACAAAGACGGTCCCGGCTATCCCGCGACGCCCAGTCGTGTAGAGCGAATCCTGAACTGCTACATCATCATTTACCAAAACCACTTCAGTAGCGATGCCATCGGCGTCGGCGAGCTCTCTAGCGATGTCAAAGTTCATCACATCACCGGTATAGTTCTTGACCACAAGCAAAACACCAGCACCACGATCGGCTGCTTTGATACCCGCATACACCTGATCGGGGGTAGGAGAGGTAAATACCTCTCCCGCCACCGCCGCATCGAGCATCCCATAACCGACATAGCCTCCATGGGCAGGTTCGTGTCCCGATCCTCCACCAGACACAAGGCCGACCTTACCAGTCTCTTTAGGCTTAGACCGAGCGAGCACCAACGTCCCCTCTACTCGCTGTAGATACTCCGGGTAAGCCACCACCATGCCATCAAGCGCCTGATCGACTATCGTCTCAACCGCGTCAATGATCTTCTTCATCGCAAACACCTCACTACTAAGACTAGATTTCGATGATCAACTACTGCTCGATCCAACTCTTCGAACGTCCGACTGCACGATTCCAACCCGCCACCAGCTCATCGCGTCGCGACGCGGTCATCGACGGATAAAACAGAGCATCACGTTGCCATACCTGTGTCAAAGGTTCGAACCCCTCCCACACTCCAACGGCGAGTCCTGCCAAGAAGGCCGCACCCATGGCGGTGGTCTCAGTGACCTTCGGACGTTCAACACGAACACCAAGGATATCGGCCTGGAACTGTGCAAGAAAGCTGTTGTTAATCGCTCCTCCATCAACACGCAAGACGTCAACCGCCTGTTGACTATCGCTTCGCATCGCCTCAAGCACATCACGAGATTGATAGGCAATCGACTCTAGAGCTGCCCTCGCGATGTGGGCTCGATTCGATCCTCTAGTCAATCCGACGATGGTCCCGCGTGCGTAGCTATCCCACCACGGGGCACCCAAACCCACAAAAGCTGGAACAAGGTACACACCACCAGTGTCTGGAACCGAGAGTGCCAGTGACTCTGTCTCCTCCGCCGTCTTGATCAGTTGGAGTTCGTCGCGGAGCCACTGGACGACCGCTCCGGTGATAAAGATCGAACCCTCAAGCGCGTATGTAACCTTATGGTCTATCCCCCAAGCAAGCGTGGTTACCAATCCGCGCTCCGAGGCAACCGGTTCGCTACCGGTATTCATCAAGAGAAAGGAGCCGGTACCATAGGTGTTCTTAGCCGATCCAGGTGTGTAACAACCCTGCCCGAAGAGGGCAGCCTGCTGATCGCCAGCGATGCCCGCAATGGGGATCGATCGACCAAGCCAACTCTCATCTACCTCGCCAAGAACGCCGGAGGAGTCAACCACGGTTGGACACATAGATCGGGGAATATTTAACATCTTTAGAAGCTCATCATCCCAATTGAGATCCCGAATGTTGTAGATCATGGTACGAGAGGCATTCGAATAGTCGGTCACATGTAGCTTTTGATGCGTCAGCTTGTTGATCAGCCAGGAATCGATGGTTCCAAAGATGAGATCGCCCTTTTCGGCTAGATCTCGAGCACCTGGGACATTATCGAGAATCCATGCTACCTTGGTGCCTGAGAAGTAGGCATCAATCACGAGTCCAGTCTTGGTGCGCACAGTATCTGTGTGGCCCGCCTCTCGCAACCGGTCGCACATGCCTGCGGTTCGACGGCACTGCCAAACGATGGCGTTGTAGACCGCCTGACCGGTACGACGATTCCACACCACCGTCGTCTCCCGCTGATTGGTAATCCCAACTGCGGCGATGTCGTCCACACTCACGCCAGAAGACTTTATGCAGCTCTGAATCGCCTGCCACTGCGATTGCCAGATCTCCTCTGGGTCATGCTCAACCCATCCAGGCTGCGGATAGATCTGACGAAACTCCTGCTGCCCAGTCGCAACCGGCAAACCTGCATCGTTAAACAGAATTGCCCTTGATGATGTCGTGCCCTGATCTAGGGCAAGTATGTACTTAGTCACTGGAGACCATCCCTTCTACTATTTCATTTCCTGCATCAGATGTTCCTTCTAATTCGGTAGCATGCTTAGCTCTATAATCGAGAGTCATTTCAATAAACACCTTATAAATACCGACAGCAATCGCCGCGCCAACCAGTGGTCCCAGAATTGGAATCCACCAATAACCACCTTGCCCTGGTCCGGGGAAGGCGTTCTTTCCCCAACCAAAAAGCCAGGTCATCAACCTCGGGCCAAAATCACGCGCTGGATTGATCGCGTACCCTGAACCGGTGCCAAACGAAAGCCCAATCGCCAGCACTGCCAGTCCCACAATGAAAGGACCCAGATTGGATATTGGCGCCATGTTCTTTGCATCATTAATGGCAAGAATGAAGATAATGAGGAACGCGGTGGCAATAACCTGGTCAAGTAGTGGACCGACCCAACTCCCATGAAAATACGACGCCGAAAAGGTGGCAAAGATCGAGAAGGTGGTCAAACCACCACTCGACCCACGCGAGACGACATGATGGACTAGGTTGTACTGGTCAATCGCCTTGTAGTAGTCGGCATAGACGATCAACGCACCGCTAAACGCACCAAGCACCTGAGCTATCCAATAAGGAACCACCCTCTTCCATGGTAGGTTGCCCTTGATAGCTTGAGCGAATGTAACCGCCGGATTGAGGTGCGCTCCTGAGATGCCACCAGCTACATACACCCCCATGACCACGGCAATTGCCCAACCCCAGCCAATCAACATCCAACCGCCGGCGCCTTGAAAAATAACGATCGTCCGACCAGACATAGTCAAGCCGACAACGGCCACTGCTACCGATCCGGTCCCGAACGCCAGCAGAACCAGGGTGCCTAAATACTCTGATAGCAGCTCTCCCCAAGCGGTAGCGCGCCAACCGGTTTTACCATATCGCACTTTCGTAGCCATTACTTACTCCTTCTCGCGGAACCATAGGTGGATCAAAACAGCAAAAAACCCAAGCCCTAACCAAGGACTTGGGTTCTCAGTTTCTCCCACCCACCTTCGATGGTACACTATTCTTACAAAGCATGCGCACGAAACCAGATTTTTATTCCCACTTCTTGCTATGTTTACATATTTAGCTGATCACAATAGACTGATCGCCCCTGTTTTGGTCAGCAGACATTGAAACCCGAAGCAGGCAGATCGAAAGCTTCGAGAATAGCCACCAATTTACTTCATGCCGAAACTCAGGATTCTAATAAAGAACAGGGAGCTTAGCAACGGGAGCTCACTTTACATGAGTGCTACTACACTGACGTGAATCCAAATCTAGAATCACTCAAGCCTAAATCACAAGCTCTCACCATTATCATTGCAGGGCTCAATAAGGTCAGCGAGACTAGCAATGACATCGTCGGTCTGTTCGCTAAGGTCCAGTACGATCACCTCCCCGGCATCGACTCCAAGGCCAAGAATCTCCAGAATGCTACCAACACTAGCCACCTTGTCGCCCTTGGACACCGTGCCTTCTACTCCTGCAGCATGCATAGCCCTTACGAACCGAGCCGCAGGTCTGGCATGGAGTCCCGATGGGTCAATAACTCGCAATCGTCTAGCTGCCATCGATCCTCCTTGTCACAGTGTTATATATCTCCTCTTCGTGCTCTTTCCAGTCTCACTCATAGCAAGCAATCCTAAGCCAGACCCTGGGCATGAGCGAGTAGTAGACCTGAACTGGTCGATACTCCAAGTGCCCCAGCCTTTAGCGCCGCCGTTACTTGGTCGATGCGCGTAATTAATCCACCAGCAATAAGCGGCACAGAAATGGCGTCAACGACCGTCGTGATCTGATCTGGCAAAACACCTGGCAACACCTCAACCGCATCAGGCTGAGTGCGAGCGACGTTGCGAAGCCCAGAGTCAACGGAAGAACTATCTAGCAGAAAAATGCGCTCGATCGCCAGCAACCCTACCTTCTTGGCGGCGATCACTGCTGATGGGTGCGTCGTGATAACCCCAGCTGGATGGCCAAGGTTAGCAAGTAGGCGAATTCCCTCACCATCATTGGTGATACCATGCAACATATCTACATGGACAAAGACCTTAAATCCTCGATCACTCAACAGCTTGGAGGCGCCCAACACCTCTCCAGCATTGCCGCCAAGTAGGAAGACCCAAGTGGGCTCGGTGTCAGCCACCATCGCGAGCACGTCAGCTGGGTCTCTGGCCGCAAATATGATCTTTGGAATCTCGTCTGGGTCAATAGCATCAGGACGCGAAGTCACTGCAACACCTCCGTGCTTGAAAGCTGAGACTGCATCCATCGAGCAGGGTGTACACTGCGGTAGCCAGTCAACTCCTCAAGATGGATCGCACATGTACCGCTATCGGTGAGAATCATACCTGGCTCATCGATGGCCCGAGCGGCTCGACCACCCAACGCCCTGGCGACCTCGGTGTGTTCTGACTTAAACGCATAGGAACCAGCAGCACCACAGCAGCTAATCTCCAGAATCCGAGGACCCTGCTCACTTGCCTGCTGAACAAGTGAAAAAAGCGTCCCCTCCCCCTTTGCCGCTTTGGAGCGGCAGGTTGCATGGGTGTAGAGAACCCCTTGAGATGGTCTCGAACGCAGCTCAGCGAAGAAGCTAGGATTCGCGTTGGCAAGTACGAACTCTACAAACGGGGTTACCGGCACCGAAAGTGTCAATCCGAAATAACGCGGCCACTCGACACGCAAGGTGTCATCGCAGGTGGCGTTCAAAGTAACAATAGCCTCAAGCTGGCTCGTCATCCTCCGAAGCGCACGATGAGTCACCTTAGCAGTCCGTTCGGCCTCGCCAATCAGGCCCGAGGCGTAAGCGGCGGCGCCACAACAATGGCTTGCAGTGGGCAGGTTTACCGTGTTGAACCCTAACCGCTGGAGGATAGCAGTCGCGGCGAGCAGTGTCTCTGAGTCGAATCCTCGGGTAAAGCAGTCGACATAGATACCGACAGTGCGACCGTCGTAGTGCCGTCGAGTCGACTGGTGGCGATAGTTGCGTTTCGTCGGAGAGGGTGTCGGCCACTGTGTCTTTGCACTCACCCCAAGGGGCACGCCTAGCTGCTTTGGAGCCTTCACCAAGGATGGAGCCATCGCTAACCACTGAGGGTGGGTCAATAGATAGTCGCGCAACTTAAGTCGTGGCGACTGGTTCGCAAACTGTTTGTGCTCGGCTATCAGGTGTGCGATCGGCACATCAACGGGACAGGCCTCCTCGCACAGCTGACAAAACGTACAATCACTCACGTGCTCCATCGCCTTTTGCTCACCTGCCTGATGCCGTCTATACCAATCAGGGCCAAGCGCCTTCGGCCCTGGAAACTGCTGGTCAACCCGATATACCGGGCAGGCTGTTACGCATATCGAACACTTAATACAGGCGTCCTCATATTCGAATCGTCTCATAGGTCTACCCTCGCATGCATCTCTAGCGCGGCTCTCACCGTCGACACCACCATTGCTCCGCCGTTGTGATCACGATTCGGGTTCCAGCCACCCATCGCACGACCAACCGCCAGCACTCGCCCATCCCCGAGACAATCGATATCTCGATGACCAAGTGAATTGAGATCCTTAAGTTGTTCCATGTGTCCAAGCCCTCGATTTACTAGCCCATCTGTGACATGGCCATCGATAGCGACTTTTGCACCGCCACCAAGAACACCGCCGGTGGCTAGGAACACGTAATCGCTCTCGAAGACTCGACCGTCGCCCAAAGCGATCCTTGGCGCTGGCGAGATCTCCTCGACTCTCCCACTCAGAAATCGGACGCCCTGGTGTCGCAACCAACGTTCCCAACGATCCCGCACACGTATGCCGCCAACACTAGGAGAAAGAAGCGGGAATTCGGCTACGCTACGTTCAAGTTCAGCCGAGAGCCGGCTAATGATTTCGTCGGTTCGGTCAAGTCCGAGAACCTGCGGCAGCACCACAGCTCTGCCAACGGGAACCCCACTCAAGGCCAACTTCAACTGGTCGGTCAACCAATCAATGCCAGCGTCGCTGTCAAGATAGATTGCGAAACGGAGCGCTCCCCAGCTCTGGTCCCAACCAGGCGGCTTCGGAATTGTGCAGGCAATGGCGTCTCGATGGCTGTGCTCGCGGTAGCTAGCCACTTGTGCCTCAACAATGGAGTCGGCGAGTCCGTCTACCCCGACAAAGACAAGATCCTCAGGCTCAATCGAGGAGTACTGCCAGCTCGGTGTCGCGAACGTAGGTCGAAGCCTACCAATAGCTGTCACCGTGTAAGGGATCCCTTCTATCGTGGGCAAAACAAGGGTGACGCCGAAAGTATCGAAGAGCGAGACTAGTTCGCGAAAGGAGTGCAGCCACTCTACTAACGACAGCTGAATAGGAAAACTCTGGTGGGCGTCTTGGGTCCTACCAAAGCTGAAGTCGCTTGGCCACATAGCGAGACTGCCTTCGGCGTCGGCAATGACAGTCACTTCGCAGCCTCGCTGGCTGAGGTAGCTCGCACTGAGCAAACCCGCTGGGCCCCGGCCAATTACTATGGCTGCTTTAGTCATCTGGCATCCTCTCCTAAGGATTGAGCTGCAATCGACTGCTCGAGCGCAATCAAGCGAGCACTGGCGCCCCAACCCACGGCATTTAGGCCGTGTTCACGCTCTCGCCGCAATGATGAGAGCTCATCAGCGAAACCCACAGCTCGCTCTCGACCTAGCACTCTGTGGGCACAGAAGGTACCTTGGCACGGACCCATGGCAAACCAGGTATCAAAGCGCCGTTGCATCTGCGAAGTTGCCGTCGACTCATCTAGGTCAGCCTCATATACCTGCTCACATTCACACAGCAGGGCTCCACGAGCTTTCGGAGCAGACGGCACCGATCTCACATGCCTTCGCTCTATAGCAACCTCACGACTGAGGCTTGGGCTATCAACATTGAGCGCCTTGGCCAATCTTTCGCCAAGGGCCTCGCCCATCAAGCGAAACGTAGTCCACTTACCTCCCAACACAGAGAACGCTCCATTCAAACCGTCGGTCTCACCGTGATCGAGGACCGCGAAGTCCCTCGATACTGTTCGTGAATCACCAGTAACCCCAGAGGGTTCGTAGAGGGGACGAACACCCGTGAACCCTCGAAGCACCCGCCATGAACCTAGATCTGGAACCAACTCAGCTCCCAGCTCCATCAACCGTATCGCCTCGGCACGTCTTGGCTCGGGCGCATCCGGTAATCCCTGAGCGACATCGGTGGTGCCAAGAATAACCACCTCTCGATGGGGGACGAAGATATCTCCATCTCCAGGTGGTTTTAACCGGTTGACAACCTTGTTCATGCGGCGATTGGCGAATATGAGCATCAGTCCATATGATGGCTGAACCTTTATGTCGAGACCCCAATCACGAGCGACGATCCCAGCCCATGGGCCGGCTGTGTTCACCACCGCATCACACTCGAGAACTCGATACCCGCCCACACCTTCGACCTCGACACCGCTCACACGATCACCATCAAGTCGCAACCGTATCGCCTTAGTGTGATCGAACAGCCTAGATCCACGTGATTCGATCGCTTGTACCAACATTGAGAGCATGGTGAACCCCTCGAGGACGCCATCGGGGACCCAGTGGGCGCGCTGAATATCGCGAGTCAGCATCGGCAATTCATCAACCAGTTCAGCAACCTTCACCGGGTGGGTGGGCACTCCCAACTCTTCGGCCTGGCTCAACCAACGACTCTCGAAGGTGCTGTCATCACCGAACTTCTTCACGAAGTACCCTCCGGTTGCCACCACTGCGTCGCACGCAATCCGACGCAACAGCATGTTCTCGCTATAACACTCCTTGGCCGCAGATGGATCAGTGACGAGATACCTACCGCCGCTGTGGAGCAGCCCATGAAAGCGTCCGGAGGTGCCAGCACCAAGTTCGCGTGCCTCTACCACAGTGACATCGATCCCACGAAGTGTAAGGTCCCAGGCTACGCCCAAACCAGTGGCGCCAGCGCCGATGACTACAACTCTCACATCAACACACCCCTCCCAACGGCTCGACGGCTAAAACGAGACAAGCCCGACAGCAATTGCTGTCGGGCTCTCACAAATCAAACGCCACGTCTAGCAGTCGAATCGACTGATCTTCATACTAGATCGATGGTCCACCAAAGTCAAGG
>DAHZQE010000326.1:0-4670 GCA_027409005.1 Ferrimicrobium sp.
CGTTGACTTCACTGCCGTGAGGAGGCGTATCGACGCCACCATCGACTATCTGCAGTCAACGCTCGGAGAGGACGCATGGAGACAGGAGATGAATCCTGAGATTCCAGAGGTTCGTGTTATCAACAACCCGTACACGTACACCTATGATGACACGATCTCACGCCCTAGCGATGCTGGTCGAGGAGCAAACGGCGTCGATCACCGGTAGTCATCGCCATGCTAGCTCCAACTCTTCGCAGACGGTAAGGCTGGGATCCGATGTCACGACTGACCGTTGGCCTATGCTGTGGCGCTGTGTTTATGCTGCACTTGTAGATCGGCGACCGCGCCCTAGGCTTCGCATCGACTGGGAGATAGCGATGCTGCTACTCGCCCAGTAAGCTCCGATGGCCAAGGAAAAAGACAGTGTCAAGTGTTAGATGTTGCAGCAGTATGGAGCTTGTCGGTCCCAATATCGCCTAGAGGATGTCGGTTTTGGTGAACGATTCGAAACTCTATCTCTGCTGGTTCGTATGTTTCCTCCTCTAGCTGCCCTGCTTGAATCCTCCTGGTCGGCACTGG
Organism: Ferrimicrobium sp.; assembly: GCA_027409005.1. Classification (GTDB taxonomy): domain Bacteria; phylum Actinomycetota; class Acidimicrobiia; order Acidimicrobiales; family Acidimicrobiaceae; genus Ferrimicrobium. The sequence continues at coordinate 562 of DAHZQE010000326.1, forward strand.
TATGGCCAGGTTGGAGTGGGAACGGTTGACCACTCGTTAGCTCTTGCTCGACAGTCGGCCTCTAGCCCTGTCTGCGAGTTCGATCTCGCTATCTTCCGATTAGATTCTGCACTATGCACGATCAGGATCAATTGATCCGATGGCGGAACCGCAAAAACCTGGTCAAGCGTTACCGCTATCGAGGCATCTGCGGAGTACTCGGGCTTCTGTTCGCATGCTGGGAGGGACACCTACGTTGGCCAAGCCAAGCTGCGCACATCAGTATCCTCATCGCGATTGTAGTCATGTTCGCACTCGCGTTACTGGCTGGCCGTCATCGCCAACCCATGTCTACTGCCGTTTGGTTGTCGCGGGTCGTGGCAACCATCAGGCAACCATCAACCAGGCCACCAGTCGCTATCGTTGGAGCTCTAATCTGGATCGTGCTGGTGCTAGCGGTCGCAGGATGGGATCTCCACAGCTTCTTGCTCGAGCAGCATTCGCTACCTACGCTTAGCTATCTGATCGGACGGGTAAGTCGTTTTGCATTAGGACGATCGGTTTTAGTCGCTACGTGGTTGGCTTTGGGTGGTTTTTTTGTGCTGGCGAATCGCTCTCATGTTGGGTGTAAGGTCCCCACCTCTCCAGAACCACCAACCGGTGACACTGGGCGTGCTGGGCCAGGAGATCAGGCGTCGTGAGTCTCGGCCAACTGGTGTGGCTATCGCTGGCGGTTTTGATTGTCGGTTGGATAGCCGTCACCCAACTTAGCTCCGGTCGACTCCCGACGGTTCAGATGATAGCCTTTGGCTTCCTCGATTCCTGGCTTGGGCGAGCTATCATGTTGGCCGGATGGGCTGAGCTCGGCTGGCATCTATTTTGCCAACACCCATGACGCTTCCAGATTGAACGCTCAGCTGGGATGGCATTGCCTCTTTCGGCGAGCAGAGTGGTTTGTCTGCGTACGATATGGTGTTGCACGCGAGGGATAGTTGGCATTGTTAGCATGATCAGCGCGGTTGGGCTTTGATCGCCTGGCCGGTCGTCGCGCTAGCCGACTGCGATTCAGAGCGTGCCGGGTCTCTGTTGATAAGCCGTGAACACGATCGGGCTTTAGATAGTCGAGTGTCCAAATACAGATAGCTGCGCTCAGGTGAGATGGCCGCGGGCGTCGATGGTGATTGAGTCGCTTGTCTGGCCGCTCCTCGATACCTCGAAGTGGTCATAAAGGTTTACGACTGTGCAGATATGGTTGGGAATGACGTGGAGTAGCGTACCCTCCTGTGGGGGAGTCCCTTGATAGGTTACTACTCCATGATGTTCTGAGAGCCTGGTCACGATGGCTCCATCAAGCTCGATGATGGCACCAAAGCCGTCAAGGAGTGCGGACCTCTCTGCGGTGAGCGCTTTGCTGCCCGCGTCGATGACAAACTGGCCTGGAACGGCCGTACTAATCACTCGAGTTGCGACCACGGCAGCCAGCTGATCAGGTGTGGCGGCGCCGAGGGCAACTTGTTGGCGGTCGTTGAAGATGTAGGTACCTGGCCGCGCTTCAGTGACGGTACCGCCGAGATTATCGACCGTAGGAGAGGATCCGGCACTGAGGACCTTTGCCTCTACCCCGTGTGCATGTAAGCTGCTGCTGGCAATCTCGAGCGCAGCCATCTCGTCTGCTGCAGCGCGCTTGACCGCGTCGGCACCAGCATAGCTGTGGCCACCATGGGTGAAGACTCCGACGACTCGTAGCCCAAGCGATTGGCAACCGGCGGCTAACTCGCCCGCCTGATCTGGTTGAGTGCCGGTTCGGTGTTGCCCACTGTCGATCTCGATCATGATCTCAAGCTCAGCAGGTGCGCGTAACTGTGTGGCAAGAGCCTGAGCACCACGGAGTGAATCGACGCCTATTCGAAGTTTTGCAAGCTTGGAGAGTCGGTCTAGCTTCGCTGCCACCCTTGGTGTTGCCCAGAGTGGGAGAGCGAGAAAGAGATCGTCAAACCCAGCTGCGACAAATACCTCGGCCTCTCCGATCGTAGCCACGGTGATCCCATCTGCACCGAGAGCACGTTGTAGTCGAGCGAGATCTACTGATTTGTGCGTCTTGACGTGCGGCCGAAGTGCGATATGTCGGGAACGCAAGGAGTCAGCCATGCGTGTGAGGTTCGCCTCTACTACATCGAGGTTTATGAGGAGGCTCGGTGTCGCGATGTCATCTAAAGTCCAGGTCTCAGAGATGATAGTTACCTCCTTGCAGTGTGACCCGATCATTGTCGAGTGTGCCCTCAGGTGCAGACTCACTACGGGTAGCTGAGATCGGCTCTGAATAGATTCAACATCTCAGTGACCGAAGGGGTGCATCCGTTAATCGTCTCTAACGATCCTAGCTCTGCGAATGAACGAGGATGGCGCTCACCGCGGAAACTGGCCAAGCTATGCTCGCCCGTGAACAACTGCTGGATAGGGCAGTGATGATTCGAGGTGAACCCGTTCCGTCCAGTGGTCAGCCACTGCGGTTCGAAAACAATGCTGTCACGGCAGCAGGCTGGTGAGTATGGCAGCGGATCGGCGTCTAGTGAGCTCCGATCACGTGCATAAAGGATGAACGGATTGCTCGCCAGTGACCGAGTTCGCAGGGGGTGCCAAAATCGGAGATCTGCCGCTCGTCCTCCAACACCTTGATGGCTACCCGGTCGATTTGGATGCAGCTAGAGTTTCAGCGGTGTCGCTAGCAGGCTGACGAGCGAGCGACTCGTCGTTCGCCATACTGGAGTCGTTCACAGAAGCCGCTAAGTTGGCCAGCTGATCTCGGAGACTTGCAATCTCGGCTAGCATCTCGGCGAGTTGGCCCGTGGTCGCCGTGACCCATTGTTCAGATGGATCGCTCACGCCATGACGCTTGTGGACAATCCATGCAAATCGAGCTTCTGCGTTGTCGCGCTCTCGCAGGGCCTCTCGCCACCATTGGGTGAGGGCCAGGGTGCGGCAGTTTTTGGCCTCGAAAACGTGATCGGGTGCGAGCTCCACCTTGATGTCACCTCTATCCTGGGTGCCCTGAAGCCCCAACCTGATGGCGGCTAATCCATGTCGATGAAACAGCTCAACCAGGTCGTTTTCGAGCTTGACACCAAAGATGACCTAGATCGAGTGTCACACCATCCATAGATGCTAGGCGTGCCATATCCATGCATAGCAAGAGGTGGCGTATTTGTGTGGATCCGACTTCACCTCGCAGCTATACGTGCGGTTGAGAGCCAGCAATCCACTATCCTTCGAACCATGGGCAACCAGGGAGCGATGACGCGTACAGCTTATCGGTATGGCTTGGTGGCTCTACTTGCCACCGCGAAAGCTTTATCTAGCCAGCTCTCTAGTGACGTTCGCCACAGTGGGCGACAGACGATAGGTGCCGTGCTAACGTCAGACAAAAGCCAGCATCGATCGTGGAACGCACTCATGGACAAGTGCATTGGCAAGAAGCTTTTAGTCATCGCTGTATCGCTCTTGACGCTGGAGACCGTCGTCGTCGCACGGCGTCGGGGTTCACTCTTCGAACTCGACACCGTGGTGCAATGCAGGCATGGCCATCGGTTCACCACTTGGTGGATACCAGGCGTGTCGTTTAAGGCACTTCGCCTCTTGTGGTGGCGGCTACAGTACTGCCCCGTAGGAGAGCACTATTCGATCGTCACGCCGGTAGCGATCACTGCCATAGCAGATGATGAGCTCCGACAAGCGCAGGATCGCCACGATATTCGAATTCCATAGGCTGGACACGGCCAACTCTCAACCCGCGTATAGCTTTGCTATCATCGGCCGACCCTCGCTCGTTGTAGCGCCCGGCCTTGGGTCACGCACGCATGGTCACTTACTGCCCTCGCACACTCGATCAAGGGCTGATATCGATAACCATGGACTAAACGGTCTCCAAGCACTACTCTTGGATTCATGTCGCCAATAACAGGTTCAGGATACACGCACGACCAGTATCTGCGCGGAAAGGAGCACAGCACCCATGGAGGCTAGAAACCGATCACGAAGATCAGCTAAGGCGGCGGGAAGATCGCTCGAAAACGACCTAGTTGAGCTGTTTCATCGACATGGATTAGCCGCCATCAGGTTGGGGCTTCAGGGCA
>DAHZQE010000328.1:0-9767 GCA_027409005.1 Ferrimicrobium sp.
AATACGAGTGATACGTAGATGATTGTGATCGAAATTAGTCAGCCAGGAATCCCTCATACGATCAAACGAGTGCTGGTGCTGCTCGGCGTACTTGAATTTACCGCTAACCAGGCGGTCTACACGGGTGAGGTTGCGTCTCCACGCATCAGTACCCCCGGTAGTGTAAGCCTTGTAGCCAGCAGGTGTGCGGACGAGATCCAGGCCGTAGAAGTCGCACATCCGGTCGAACACTTTTAGGAGGTTTTGGCGGAGCTCGGGGCGATTATGGAAAGCATCGCGGATTCCGGGTGTGAGGACGGGCGCGCTGGGGTTGGGACCTGAGCGCTCTGGCAGGGGGAAGAGGTGTTGGATGTAGTCGTGACGGTCCTCGAGGTTTTTGTCCGACCTACATAACGTAAGCGAGTATCGTGTGTTGTGATTGGTGGCAGTGATACCACTTGAGAACATTGTGCAGCGTGGTGCTGGTCTCACCTGGGTGGAACGGGGCGCCGACGTCTGGATCATAGAATTGGACGATCCGGGAGGTGGCCATCTTCGGACTGTTGCTACATTGTGTGAGCAGGCTGTACGGAGAGCTAAGAGGAGGCACAAGCAGCCGAGATTGTGCTTTGAACGAGGGGATGCCCGAAGCGGGACGAAAGCAGCAGGAGAGTGAGTGTTGAAGTAGTAGCCGTGTTTGCCTGCTCGCGAGTCAGTTCCTGTCGTACCTACAGTACCTCTTTCGCAAGATCCTCATCCACAACTGCATGCTACATCGATATATGAACGAGCGTTGAGGCCTGCTGACATACATTCTATGGGTCACATACAGACGGCAAAGTCTCCACGACGACAGTAGCAGGGAAGGAAGAAGAGCCAAAGGCGAAGTCCAGCACGCGTCCTCGCGTGCATGTGGCTTTCTGATGACGTCTCGCATGCGGGGACACCCGCCGCTTCAAGTGAGCTTCGGGCATGCTCGAGCTACGACGGCGTGTAGGACGCATGTTAGGCTGCATCGTTCTACAGTTACTGCTGCCAACACTGGAACGATATTACGTCTCACACCGCGGCACAACATAATCGCTATACTCCGTCGTCGCTCCACGGGCCATCTCTCAAGATGTGGGACGACGAGGACAACAATCCCTACGGCTCCTTCCACCGCCGCGACTCGGAAGCATCAGACGTGCAGTCTCCGGCCAGTAGGTGCGACTTCCCATGATGTCAAGACCGCACTGATACCAGTAGACTTCGACCGCCCCGGCACGCCTCCATCTGGTCGCTCGTCACCCGATCAGCCCAACTTCATCTCCCGCCCCACCGACCTCAGCGACGAAGAGCTCGACGATGACCGACCACCTCCGGCAAAGGTGCACCCAAAAGAGGGCGGCTACGACAGCAGAATTGAGCAGATCCTCTACGAGCATCCGGATCTCGAGATCCAAATCACACATGCAGGTAAGAACACGGAAGGCGGAGGCGGGTACATCGCCTACACAATCCGGACGGGCGAGATAGAGGTGCGCAGAAGGTATAGTGAATTTGCATCGCTAAGGCAGACCTTGGTTGCGCTCCACCCAACCTTGATCATTCCGCCAATCCCGGAGAAGCATAGTATAGCAGACTATGCGGCTAAACCGACCAAGGCGAAGGAGGATGTGGGGATCATAGAGCTGCGGCAGCGAATGCTGGCGACCTTTCTCAACCGCTGTAGAAGGATGAAGGAAGTGCGCGAGGATGGGTTGTGGTGGCGCTTTCTGGATCCGAACGTCAGTTGGAGTGAGGTCTTGCACTCACCGCCAGCTGCAACCATTCCGAAGAACAACCTCAGAGCCCCACCTCTCGACCCTGCAAACCCGACTTCTGCTCATCAATGGCTGCCGCTACCATCACAGAGCGCAAAACTGCGGTCGTCATCACAATCTTCTTCTGGCACGCCGACGTCACCTCCGGCACAGTCCATCATCTCCTCTTCCGCAGCGCACACCCAGCCTCAGATTCAGTACGCCAGATTTCCCCCCACCTCGCAGGATCTTAGCGAGGGCGAGCTTGACCCTTACTTCTCCGCATTCGAAAACAGTAGCAAAGAGCTGGAGACCCTGCTCACTGGCAGCATGGAGAAGGTCAACCAGCGACTGCTGCGTCACTTATACAGCCTTGGCGATGATCTCATGGACCTCGGCGCGCGATACAATGCTTTCTCCCTTAGTGAACAATCGCAAAGTGTCGCACACGCCATTGAGAAAACCGGTCAGGCCTGTGACTTCACATACATTCAATTCCGGGATCTCAGCTCAGGCCTCAGCGCAGGCTTCGCCGAGCCCATGCGGGAGAGCGCACAGTTCGCTGGCGTCGTAAGAAGCGTGCTACGGTACCGCGTGCTGAAGCGGGTGCAAGAGGAGATGACGCGGGATGAGCTGGAGAAGAAGCGCACGAGCCTTGAGCAGCTGGAACGCAGCGAGATGGAAGCAAAACGCATCGAACAATACATGGCATCTTCCGGCGTCTACAACCAAGGTCCACCGCCTAGACGGAGTCTGAGCAGTGGCAGTAACCGAAATAGACCACCGCCACGCGAAGAGCCTGCCGACAACGCAAGTGTCGATTCGGACTTCCCGTCAGGGATGCAACAAGTTCAGGCGCCGAGTGCGCAGCAAGGAGCGCCGCAGCAGGAGCCTAGCTATAGCAGTCCGCCAAATTCGCCCCCAAATGGGTCGCATAAGCGATCCAGCGGTATCGGCACCAAGATTTTCGGCCGGATATCAGGCTTTACGCATGCGATCCAAGGCGTCACTGACCAAGATCCCGAGAGAGCGAGGAGAGATGCATTGGGCAAGACGAAGGAGTCGTTGTCACAGCTGGAGCAGGCATTGGAGGTGTCGCAGAAGGATGTCAAGGATGCCAGTTCAGGCGTGCTGCAGGACCTCAAGCGCTTCCAGGAGCAGAAGGAGGACGACCTGCGGCAATACATGGTACGCTCATTCGCGAGATGAATGTTTGAGACATGAATTGAATTGACCATTTCGTGCAGCTCAACTTCGCCAAATGCCACATCGAATGGTCCAAGCGCAGCCTCGACGAGTGGCATAAGGCCAAAGTCGAAATCGACAAAATCGACCATCAGCGAGGAACTTGATATTGCACTTCGGCCTCGCGTGTGTTTGGGTAAATACCCCCAAAAATAACTAATGCATAATCCCACCGCCTACGCAGTCAATTGGTCCCACTTCATCGCGAGCACCACCTCCGCCTCCTTCCCGTTCCCAGCACTCCTCTCCATCCCCCTAATTTTCCCTCTCTCAAATCCCGCCCACTCCAAGATATCACTCAAATTAGAAATACGATTCTTACTCTGACTCTGCATCCTCTCCGTAAACTTGCCCTGCTCGGTCTCCTTCAACGCCACCACTACACAGATCCCCTTAGGCTGCAGGGCATACTTCGCCCACTTCATGATCTCCATCGCCGTCTTTCCGTCCGCGTACGAGACATCCGTGAGAGCGTGAGTGAAGTGATCCATTTTCGATTGCAGGTCTGCAATCGACTCGTGGGCGATCAAGGGGCCAAGGGATTCCTGAGATGAGCCGGAGGAAGTGATGGGGCCCGCGGTGGCGATGGTAAATTTGGGGCCGTAGGGCGTGCTGATGTCGGCGACCATGTCCGAGACGACTTTGGCGATCGTGGCGTCCGTTACTAGGATGCGGGAGCCGCCGTCGATGGAAACGCGGTCTTTGAATTCGGTGAGGACATCGAGGAGGATTTTGGTCCCGGGGGAGTTGGGGCTGGACGAGGACGCCATTGTGGAATCTGCCGTTGACGATGTCGTCGGAACTTTCCTCCAGTCAGAAATATCAACAGCTGCCAAAGTCTATATCTTCTGATGTCCGGGTTATGTTCGTTGACTCTGCAGATTGGGAGCGGGCAGGTTGGACGCCGGCAGGTTGGAAGCGGGCAGGCGGGTAGATCTGAAGTTGCCTCTTTGATCCAACTGATTGCACGTATTGTCCAGTCTCCAGCGACTAGTTTGTTCCGATCTCACAAAAACTCGACAGATTGCTTCTAACAAAATGCCAATGACCAACGACAAGCAATCCAGACAAGCGTGGAGAGGGTGAGGTCGAGCAGCCCTCCGCACCCTCGTCATCCGCTTGGCCGACAACGGAGGCCGAGGTGGCTAGCCCATGTGATCGTCCCTTCCACAGCCTCTATACAGTGTTCAGAATCGCACTAAGTCATATCTCCCCGCTCGCGCGATCAATTCGCGCAACGTGAAGAATATCAGCACACTCTGGAATGGGCAGTCGCGATCCTCTCAGCCGGAAGCAGATGCGAGAGATATCCGCGGCCGAGTATCGCCGTTGCTCCCACGTTCACATCATCCCGTCAACGATCCAAGACAACAATCGCAGGCTCATGACATGCCTTACAACACTACTAATTATACTAATCTAATCCGTCCCCTCTCCACTCCCACCTCGCTGCGGTCGAGCGCCAAACCGCCAGCGCGCATGCATCCTCCCTCAGATTGCATGCGAAACTCAGCAAGAAAATGCCTGCTCTCATACATACAAGCTAAAGAAGGCAGCTGGCCTCCAAGCTTTCGCCGTAGTGCTATCCAATCCAGAACTACTCGCTCATGGTATCTTTCAAGCAGAACTCCCAGTCCCTTTGCATGCCCTGCCGTCCTCCTGGTTTTGGTGGTTGTTCGGGTGTGATGCCGCTGTACCTATGACAAAAGAAAATTGCTGTAGTGTTGATGGCAGCCCGTCCGCTGGTTGACGCCGCCGCTGCGCAGCCGGGAGCAGGATAAAACGCCAATCGCTTAAACGCCGTGCTGAATGCTGGAATCATGGAGATGGGTCGACCGGAGGTGTGTCGGACCTCGAGTGCAAATTCTGACGATGCCGTACACTGTCTGCTATGCTGTACAAGCCAGAACTGGGACCGACACATAGCGCTGCTCGAAAGGTAAGGTCCGACCTTTTTTCTGTCCATCCCTGCCATTTTTAATGGTACTAGAATGATTCATGTCTGGCCCTCTCGTACAAAAATGAAGTGGGTATCTTTCGCACTCTCGATTCGTTCTTGTTATTGCTTGTACTTCATACAGATGGACTGCTGGAGAAGCATGCATATCGAACAGCCACCGCTCGATGTGGGAGCGGGTCTATAGCGCCACATCGAGCACCAGACTGACGTCCGATACCTGCGAACTGGCGAGGTCCTCAAGGACAGGGATGAGATCCAGCAATTCGTTATCGTGAGCGTCGCTAAACCAGCTACTGATCGGAACTGCGTGTTGCGGGTGGAAAATATAGCTCGTGGGGGAATTGTCGATGATGATGGTCTCTCGAAGGTCGCGGCCCATCATGCTGAGATCTTTGACGTAATTGCCTTGATGATTGTAGCAGCTTTCTCGGAACAGGCGATGGTGGACAACGTGGTGAATGTCGAGCTGGTCCAGCAGAGGATCGCCGTATTTCGACACCGAGGCGGTGAAAACTACCACTTCGTACAGCTCGCCAACACGCTTGAGGAAGGTGTCCACTCCAGGTCGTTTTATCACGTATACGTTGTGGTACTGACCTTCGATCTCGACTGGTATCGTGAAGTCGGCTTGGTGCAGAATCTGGATGTAATTAGCGGCAATGACCAAAGACATGCATGCGTCGGACATACTTTGAAACTGCTGTGCACCAAAGTCTCGTCAAGATCCAGGACCAGGCACTTCCGTCCCCTCAATTCCGGCCTGAGTGGTGGCAGCAGCCATTTCTGATCTCCTCCAGCAGCGTCCTGCTGGCTCTGCACAGCACCGTCGTAGTCCTTCTCTGACTCTTCATGTGCATCCCTCTGGCCTGGCGGTGGGCCTACTGGAGGCGGAGGTAGTGTAGTCCCTGCGCTAGGTTGGGTGATCGGCTGTGTGTCTTTGCTGTCTCGTTGCTCATGTGCCTCCGCCGCGGCGATCGCTCCCGCTCCAGCTGCCAAAGCGACGCCTGTTCCGGCAACTGCGGCAGCCTCACCGGTCGTCAAGGGCAGATGCGGTACGCTGGCATCCTGCATCTCAATATCATGATCGCGAGCTTCTTGCTCCGGCGTCCGATCGAGCGGAGGGTCATGTTCATCTCGTGCTGGTAGTATAGATGTTGGGGTCATGCCCTCGACTTCAGATCCTGGCGCTATTGAGCTATCGACGGGCAACGATTTCGAATCTACACCGGTTGCCGAGGCGCTAGGTATTGCAGTCTGTCGAGTATCCTCTGGCGTCGGAACGGGTGCCGCCACGGCTGGAGGGAGGGCTGCTGAATCTTGTACAGGCGGATGCTGCAGGGCAGCTTCGCTGGCAGGGAGGTTGGCCCTCTCTGCGACAGGCGCGATGGGCTCAGAGGGTGTCTGAGCAGCGGCCACAGGAGGCTTCTCGTCAATAACCTCCTTCGACTCAGTCGCGCTTGTACCAGGAGCGCTGACGTTGGTTTGCTGGGGAACTTCTGCTGTTCTTTGCTGCTGCGTCCGTGCCACCGGCTTTGGCGCCTCACCTACATCCTGCATCTCAGTGTCTTCTCGGTCCGGCGAAGAACAGCAGAGCATGGCCAAGAAGCCCTTCTTCTTCGGCTTTGATTGAGATGTGGCGGCAGTCTGCGCTCGACCTGACGAGCCTGGGCGCGCGCCCTTCTCGCCGGTCATTGCGCCTGCTTGAGTAGAGCGCTTGCTGCCCGCGCTGCGGTCTCTTTGTCGGCCAGTAAGACTTCGTTTCGATCCACGCCCGATGCTATCCGAGCGAGGATTCGCATTTGTACTTCCAGTGACTGCGCCTGAGGGCGAGGCAGTCTGGCCCGGCACGTCAAGCATCTGCCCTTGTTCAGCGCCTGACGCGTCTCTCCGCACATCACTGCCACCACCAGTTGCTGAGGTTTGCTGTAGGTTTGACAACGCAGGTGCAGCCACGGGTTGTGTTGTGGACGCGGTGCCTGTCTCTGTATTAGCACTAGAATACTAGACTGGCGGTAACACGCTCATGAGTAGGCCAATGTCGCATAGCGACCAGCATCTGACTCATTGCACATGTGCCCACTGCGCCACTTCCATACCTTGTGGTCCTCCTGATGCAGGCGGCTGTTCGGAGGTAGACATTGGAAGGGCGCGAGGCCCGGGAGGGCAGCTATCCGCCTAATCCTCCGACAATGCGACGGGCGTGCGCGAATGCTGCTTCAATGAGCGTGTATGTTTGTATTTTGGCGAGCGAAGGCAGGTGGCGGTATGGGGTGAGGTCGGAGTGCACGTGGGCTGGCGCCGATGTCGTGTCCGAGGCTGTTTCGGGGAAGGGTGTGGAAAGGCGAGGTCGGGTATCGAAGCGGAGGTGCGGTGGAAGGCGCGTTTGGGAGCGAGGTTCGATCGCGGTTGCCGTGCGAGGATGGCCAACCTTTTCGCCGAGCACAGCGCCGAGTAAAGAGCTTCTTTCGACGACGGCCGAGGTGCAGGCGCGATGTCTCGTAAGCGCGCAGTGAGCGTGGCAGCAGCGGCCGGCGGGAGCTCGTGATGGAGGTGGTCAAAATGAGGTCGAGGGCCACGGCCCGGGGCCTCGTCGAGCTGGGCTTGCTGGCCCAAGCCACACCTGGGCTCTGGCGTCGGTCAATTTCCGCCGCCTCGCAAGCGGCCAATCACCAGCGCGTATTCTCCATCGCAGCGTGGCCTTTAACACGGCTCGTCAGGATGCAGGTCGGCTGCCACGGTCGCGAAGAGCTTCACGAGACCCGGTCGCTGCCGCGTGCATACACGTGTATCCCGGCTCGCTGCGGCTTCGCCGCTTCTGCCGCGATACCAAGAGATGGAGCTCGTCCACAGAAGGGTCAGGAGCGAGCTCTTGCTCCGCAGCCCTTCCCCAAGTGGGTCAAACTACTGCCCGACCCGTCGGTTAAAGTTGGCATCTGTGTGCGCCGGCGGCAAGAGCGACCCATCCCCGATTTCAACAATATAGCATGATCCTTCAATGGACCGCTACGCAGCATGTAACAAGTCACGAGCACGCCGACACAATGAAAGGGAGCCTCACAGCTTGCCGGTCCAGGAAGCCAACGACTTCTCGACCGCCAAACAAAGCTGGACCGGAGATCTCTCACAACGTCTCCTCGGTTTTGAATATTTCGCAATGTCAGAAGCACCTTGGGGGCGAGACATTGATTGACTCCAATGGAACAATCCTCATCTCATATGCCTGATATGCCTACAGCTTCTCTCTCAGTCTCGCAGCCTCCGCCCGTTCAGCAGCAGCTCTGCCAGCCCTTCGTCCGAAGACACCACCAGCTGTAAGGCCCGAGCCACCAGGATAGTTGCCATAGAACAGGCCGCCGACCATCTCACCTGCGCAATACAGACCCTCGATCTCGGAGCCAGCTTCTCGTAGTACGGCGGCATTCTCTGGATTGATAGCAAGCCCGCCGAAGGTGAAAGTTATACCCGAAGTCACCTTCACAGCCAGGAATGGCGGCTCGACGATAGGTAATGCCCAGTTCGACTTCGCGAGGGCAAGCTTCTTCTTCGACGACTGCGTCGAGAGTCCATCCCTAACTGCTGGGTTGAGCTTCACCTCTGGATGCTCTTCTCTGAACGCTGAGACTGCAGCATTATATTCTTCCACAGTCTGCACAAACGACTTCGGATCGAGCAGACCTTCAGCCTTGCATTTACCGGCCAGCTCTTCTATGCTGTCTGCTCGAATCTTGGGCACGATCTCGTCACGATACTCCTCTTCCCTTAGCCACTTCTGTCCCTCCTTGTCCCACACTTGGAAGGCGATCCCGTTCGGCTGCTCAAGAATCGCTCGGCCAAACTTGGCGTAGGTGTAGTTCCGGAGATCGATACCTTCATCGACAAACCGCTTGCCATCGGTGTTAAGCATCAGACCAAGCGGGTAGCCGGACTTGGTGAACTCGTTCGTCTTCACGCGGTCGCCACCATTCTTCGGCGAGGCAGCATCCCACGCCACGCTATGGCAGCCTCCAGCACTGAAGTCGCCCACAGTCCTTGCTCCCAATGCTATCGCTGCGCCAAGCATGTCGCCTGTGTTGTAGGGCGTACCCCTCGTGTGTGCGAGCTCCCAGCCAGGACCAAGATACTTTTTCCTCAACTCAGGGTTGGCCTCGAACCCACCGGCGCACATGATGACACTGGGCGCTTTGAGCTCGTACGTCTTTCCTGCCTTCTCGACCGCAACACCGATCACCCTTTGTTTCTCGTCAGTCAGCAGCTGCTTCGCGGCCGTCTCATATGAAGTTCTACATCCTTTGCTCTCCACCGCATCGGTCAAATTCTTGATAAGCCCCTTCCCGCCATCCTTGACCGTCAAATGCAGCCCACCCCAAAACACCCACCTCCCATCAACCTGATAAGCCTGCCGTCGAAAGCTCAACCACCAATCAACCCCATGCCGCTTAAGCCACTTGACTGTCTCAAGCGACTCGCCTACCAAGTAGCGGCCCAAGACCTTGTCGCTTCTCCCACCAGTAACTCTTTGCAGATCATTGGTGAAGTCTGCTGCGGAATAAGCAGGCAAGTCTATCTTGTCTTTCATATCATCCGGTACGTTCGACACCAACGGTAAGATATCTGAAAGGCCATGATGTACAGTGCGGTACGCGCCGGCGGTGAAGTAGCCGTTCCCGCCTGCCCATTCTTTGGGCGCTTTATCGATGAGAAGGATGCGTGGAGGGGGTGATGTTGTTTCGCTGGCTGAGAGGGCTGAGGAGAGTGCAGCGGCGCCAGTGCCGACAATGATGATGTCCCAGGATTGGTCC
>DAHZQE010000341.1:0-10569 GCA_027409005.1 Ferrimicrobium sp.
CAGCTTGGTAGGCGACGGGACCAGACATGCCTGCATCTTGTGAACGCTTCCGCGAGGAATACATATTAGGCCCCGTCATTGCGCACCGATTATCATCGCTACCGTCTTCAAGCAATAGCAATGTCAAGAGAGGCGATCTCACATGGCTCAAGCCATCTCATGATCCATTCAGAATCTCCGACTCATCTCCCGGATCCCAGAACGTTGACCGGTCCCGATCAATTCGGACCACGCCACGTTCGCGTAGCAGCGGTGATCTTGGACCAAGAGGGTCGCGATCTGTGACGCTTGATGCAGTAGTGGCTTCGCTGCAGGCTGGTCAAGATGCATAGCCCCCAATGACGGATTCAGGCTACTTCGTCCCGTCTCCCTTGAAGCATCGATGCTGCGACTTGCATTCAGCCGATCAAGTGCCGAGTGGGTTGTACCTGAGAGTTGAAGAAGGTTGATATATGCCGCTTTTCAGCTTGCTTTGCTCTGTTCTTCTCTATCAGAGATATTCTACACTGACAGCAGCGATGTGTACTAGCTATCACGACCTTGCCGCGTGCTTCGCCGGCCTCTTAGCCCTCAGCGCTGCATTGCCTGAAGCGGACGCCAACCACGCTGCCGCTGGTTCAGAGTGCTATGACTTTGTGGGAAGCGCCAAAGAACATGAGAGATAGATGACGAACTGATCGTCGGACAGATTGTGGTAGGCGGTGGTACTGCCGGCAATGCGTTGGCAGCACGCCTGAGCCAATACCTCCCAGACTCAAGCGTGCTGGTGATCGAAGCAGGGCCATTTGCGCCATACGAAAACCGCATCAACGTTCAAGGTATGAAGGGTTCGACCCTGGGCACTGTATACGACTGGAACTTCACTTCGATCCCGCAAGCTGCTTTGAATAACCGGACTATGACCCAATCGCGCGGGAAGGTGCTGGGCGGCAGTTCTGCGTTGAATCTTCTCATCTGGGATCGTGGCTCTACGCCGGAGTACGATGAGTGGGAGCAGGTTGGCAATCCTGGATGGAACTGGCAATCGATGATCAAGGCAATGAACAAAGCTGAAAACTTCTCCAACCCCGGACCGCCTGTGTACACTGAGCATACTGGCTACGGCGTTGCCGGACCGATCCACGCCGTTGTTAACAAAGTACATCCCTGCGCAACAGGATCCATGGGTACCGACGTTCGAAAGCCTAGGTGCGCCGCACAACACCTATTGGCTAGGCGGAGAGAACGTCGGTGTTGCCTGTCATTCGAGTGCGATCGATCCTGCGCATTACAATCGCTCTTACAGTGCGGTAGAGTATCTGCCGCGTGCGGGACACAATCTCAGAGTTGCGACGAACAGCCAAGTGGCGAAGGTGAACCTAGGGAAGCGTCGAGCCAAGTACGTGGCGACCGGTGTTACCCTTCTCAACGGCACCACCATCGACGCGAGGAAGGAGGTCATACTATCTGCGGGCTCGATCCAGAGTCCGCAGGTGCTCGAGCTCTCCGGCATCGGCAGCAAGGCTGTGCTGGAAGCTGCAGGCATTCAGCAAAAGATCGAGCTCCTGGGAGTCGGCGAGAACTTACAGGATCATCCGCGCATTCAAGCATCATATCAGCTCAAGGACAACTACACTTCTTTCGACAGGCTCAAGGTCGATCGTGAGTACGCTGCACAGCAGTTAGCTCTTTGGTCCGCGGGGAAGCTTTCCGCCTACGATTACTGCGCCAGCGCCTACTCCTACCAGGGCTGGCCGTCCATTGTCGGTAATGCCAGTGAGCAGTTGATAGCGACTGCTGAAACAGTTGTCGGCGCCATGCCAAACGTTGTCGACGAAGCCAAGCTCAAACTTCTGACGAACGCTACTTATCGAAGTACCGTTGCGCAAGTAGAGATGGTTCTTTCGGACGGATATACAGGCAACAAAGGCTATCCCAAGAACACGAGTGACTTGTACGGCAAAGGTTTTTCGACGATCATCGCGGGCCTCATGCACCCGCTTGCGAGGGGAAGCGTCCACATCAACTCCAGCGATCCAGCGGCTCATCCTGTGTACGATCCCAAGTTCGCGAGCAACGACTACGACCTCCAGGGCCTCGTGACGATGCTGAAGTACATTCGCAAGATATTTAACACAGCTCCTTTCTCCGATGTATACGTGTCCGAATATGATCCTGGATATGATGTTGTGCCGGCGAACGCCACAAATACCGTTTGAGAGGAATTTGTGCGGAACAACGTCAACACCTTCTACCACCCAGTCGGCACCTGTGCGATGCTGCCGCGCAAGGATGGAGGTGTCGTGGATCCGGAGTTGAAGGTCTACGGCACGCAGAATCTGAGAGTCGTTGATGCCAGTATCATTCCAATTCTAGTCTCAGCGCATCCGCAGACCGGTATCTATGGCATCGCCGAGAGAGCTGCAGAGATCATAGCTAGTAGCTGGACGTAGGCGATCAGCGCAAGTATCATCCAGTGTCACAACACGGCGTCCTCCTACCTCTCACTCTCTGCGACAACACGAGGCCGATCGGAGTATCAGCTCACTCTCTACTTACCAGTCGATGGATATCGGGTGGCCTCGATGTACGTCTATCTGCTATGAAGGGTGGCGTTGCGCTGCCATTAGTCTTATAGACCATCGACCACTTCCACTGCAGGATGGCGAGGGCGGCAGACGTCCTCTGAACGCATTCGACCCACTCACGACCTCCAGAGGATTCGCGGACTAGCAGGAAAGCCTAAGGCCTATGTTCGATTTCAAACCTGACTCGCACTGAGCCATCTATCGAGGCCGATTACCGAAGCGAATCCGCATCACGGCCAAACGATTTCGATGGTGATCGCGCAAACGAGGACGGAGCTGGCAATGAAGATGACCGGAGGGAAGAATTTGATGACGAGGAGAGTGATATTCGGTTGATGAAGAAGCTAGCCACGGGAACGTGAACGAGGAATCTGAGAATAGTGGCAATGGCGTAAGAGAGGACATTGATGGGACGGGAGATGGTAGAGAGGAGTCTCAAAGATGCGGAGGTAGGCCTAGCAAGCAAGCGTACTCGGATCTCAACAGCTGGACGGCTATTATGTCTTCTGCTTAGCAACGAAGTGATCGGTTCGAAAAGGCTAGATATCAGGCCTTTGCAGCGTGAGCTGATCGAAGCATGTCTGACCGAGCTTGGCGAGATTCCAAGGATGGAGCACATCCGGCGATGAGCGCAAGGAATTCAGGACCGACCGCAAAACTCGCATTGTTGAGTGCGGCTAACCCAGACTAAAAGCTGCTGTGCATCAGCTTTGTTGCGCGGGTACGGCGCAGTACAGACTAAGCTCTGTCTACCAAGCATCGAGGCGAAGATCGGTTGAGGTCTGATGACACAGGGGGACCTCCGTGCCTTGTCTCGCAAAGGAGCGGCTGGCTCTCCACCTTAACGGACACAAAATCGACATCAACCCCATCTTTTTCCCATGAACTTGGCACCTCCTAGGATACAATCGGCGCCGGGATGCGAAGGCCATCGTAGGCTCTGCTAGACTGTAGGGTTGGAGGCCGTCACCAGTAGAGATAGTGACCAGGAAGAAGTGAAGGTTTTCGTCTCACTCTACATAGATTACACAATATGCTTTCTCGCACAAACTTCGGCATATATCGCGTAAGCGCACATCGCCATCCACGGCGCTGAGCAATCCTTCGTTGCCTTGCCATTCATACCCCATAACACCGCGCTAGATCGCTGTCCTATATCCAAACAATTTTCCTGGATCCCATGTGTCCCGTGCTCATATGCTCAAGCAATGCTATGCTGGATTCATCATTCGTTACGTTCTTTCAAGCTTCTTCGGCTCATAGCCAGAGGGCCAGCACGAAGGAGCTTGCGGCAATGCAGAGACCACCAAGCTGCACAGACAGCATGGAGCCGCTACTGTGACCGGCAGTCCCGCTACTGCTTCCACCGGCTGTCTTGCTGGCCGCTGTCGCGGTCAAGGTAGCTCCCGCTGATGGCGTGCCCATCACAGTGTTGGTGATGGTGCTCCTGGTCATCTGCGAAGGGAAGAGGGTCTCGAACACGGTCGAGGTCTTTCCGTCTGTGCCGACCGTCTCAATCTCAAGCAATGTTGCCTGGGGGTAGAGGGAGACGAGGTAAGTATGGCCATTCAAGGTGACAGTCTCGAGCTCTCCAGGCGTCACAGTCTTGCCGCCTATAACATACGTTGCGCCGTTGTTGATGGCCGTGAAGACCTGGCCGTCCACTGTGATGAGCGGAGCGGCCGTCGGCATGACGCCGTAGGCGCCAGTGATGGTGGAGAAAGCAGTATGGCCGCCAGAGATGGTCTTGAGCACAGTACCCGCAGCATCAAGAGCGATAGTCTCTTTGCTGCCGTCTGTGGCGGTGATGACGATTGCGCCACCCCTGGTGAGCGTCTGCCCATTCACAACGTACTCAGGGCCGGAGCCAGTATCATAAGCTACGGCGGTGTATGTCCTGCCGTTGATGGTCAGGACAGGTGCGCCAGTGGCCATTGCGCCCATTACGCCGATCACGCTCGTGTATGTAGTTCCCCTGACGACTGAGTAAAGTTCGCTGGCTGCTGAGTCCAGTGACAATGTCTCAACCACGCCGTCTGATCTCGTGATGACGATGGAAGAGCCCGGCTGCAGAGTCCGTCCATTGATCAGGTAGCTCGAGCCGCCATTTGGAGCGTACGCTTGACCATTGACCGTCAGTACGGGCGGAGCTGTGATGGTGGCCAAGTTGCCGTTTGGCGCGGTGGGTGATCCAACGCCGGCAAGAGTGCTCGTGACGCCGTTGACAAGGACGGCGGTACCTCCCGGAAGCATGGAGACGTATGTCCCAAAGACAGTGATCGCGCCGCCAGGTGTTAGGACTTCGCCGTTGACGTTGAATGTAGAACTTCCCTCAGCCGTGAACACAGCGCCACCCACGGTCAATTGCGGCCCAGCTGTGATGCCAGGTGAGCTGAGGCGCTGCGTTTGTCCATTGATGACGACCGCTGAAGCCCCAGGAAGCATAGAGATCGTGGTGCCATCCACAGTTACCACCCCACCAGGCTGCAACATGTGGCCCTTTACATCGTACGTTGACCCTGCATTAGCTTGATAGACCGTGCGACCAATGCTGAGGAGCGGCGCTGGGGTGATGGCAGGAGAGTCGAGGCTGTGTGTGTTGCCATTGATGATTACCGCCGTGGCTCCACGGGCAAGGCTGATCGTGCTTCCAGCGACAAAGACTTGACCGCCAGGAGTGAGCGTTGCTCCGGGAGCAAGGCTGAACTGCGTCGCCGCATTAGCTGTGAAAGTCTTCGACCCAACGGTCAGCAGCGGAATGTTAGCAGCAGCGCCAGGAGTCTGTTGGCTGCCCACACGTTGGGTCACGCCGTTGACCACAAGGGCTGTGCCCCCCAGAAGCAAGCTAAGAGTTGTTCCGTCCTGGGTGATAGCAGCACCGCCAGCAGTGAGTGTCTGCGACCCAACAACAAACACTGCTCCTGGCGCAGCAGTGATCTGGATGCCACCGACGTTGAAAACCGTCGATTGTGCGAAACCGCCCGCAGCGATTGGCACAGTTGTACCGTCGACAACCACGGCGCTTCCTCCGGACGCGGCAGAGATTGTATGCCCGCTCACCGTTATGGGCGCTCCCCAGGGCACAGCAGTTTGGCCGTTGACAACGATTGCAGCTGGAGTTGGCTGGGCGGTAACGGTGCTGCGGCCGACCGTGATGACCGGCACTGGAGCTGCAGCAACGCCTCCCTGGTTGCTGCCAGAAGATCCAGAGTTTCCATTGCTCCCGCTGTTGCTTCCACTATCACCGCTTCCTCCGCTCCCAGCAGGAGATCCTCCACCCCCGCCCTGATTGCTGGAGCCACCGAGACCAGCGACAATTGCCCCCGCAGTTGGATTGCCAGCCTCAGCTTGCGCTTGCGTCAAGACCTGAAGCGCGTTCGTCGGCGAGTTGACGGCACTTACAACAGCGGATCCAACAGCTCCGCCAATACCTCCGCCATTTTTGTTGTCACTGCCTGAACTTCCGGAGCCAGTCCTGCCGGAGCCAGAATACCCGCTTCCGGAGTTGCTTGACCCAGAGTTCCCACTCCCCGAACTCGAACTACCACCGGTAGGCAGCAACAACACCGGCTGCGAAGACTGCACCTTTATCGTCACGCCCACCTCCGACAGGCTTCTGCCCGCCGTCTGGGTGGCAAAACCATCCGGCAAAGTCGGTGTAATCGTGACCAAGGATGCCGAAGCAGCAAAAGGCAAGATGGCCCCTTGCACAGCCAAGACTTTCTGCAAGACCATCACAACCGTTGGCGCCGCCACCCATGACCCAGGTGTAGCCGTCTCTTGTCCCACAACGGTGGGAAGGATCGAGTTGACGTCGCCTGTAACGTTGGCGCCGATCAGTAAGCCTTGCTCGAAATTTTGAACGCCCATGAACTCAAAGCTAAAGGGTTCGGTGAGGTTGTGCGTGGTGGTCGCTTCGGCGCATATGTAGTGTCCGTGGTTATTGGTGCTGTTCTGCTTCCTCACAACTTCGTACTGGCTGAAGTAGACGAAAGGCGTGCCTGCGGCAAAGGCGCCGGCAGAAGTCGTCGTGGCGTTATTGACAGCCGGCACGGTTGCGGAAGGAACTGGTGGATTAGTGACGATGTCTGTTGGTAGCGTGCCGTTTCCTGCGGTCTGGTTGAGAGGCTTATATGCTGTGATGGAGAGGATGGAGGTCGAGGCTGCTGTTGGCGCCGGCGTCTTGTAGCACGTTCCGTTGAGGATGCTGTACGTATGGTACCAATCAGAAGTCACCGTGACGGTGTACTGGCAAGAAGGGGTCTCGACCGCTGAGGTGACGTTGAAAGAAGTTGAGGCTGCTTTGACCGTCCAGCCAGTGGAGTTGTTATTGATGGTAGCGGAGATGGTCGACGCGATGTACGTGAAGGTGGAGGTGTACCACCAATCCAGCGATGCGTTCAAGACATTCAGAGTAGCTCCGTTGCAGTACTGAGGCGGCAGATCATGCACAGGCGTGGTGGTTGCGTTTGGGATGTCAGTTTCGGTTGGCTTACAGGCGACAGTCTCGTTGGCAGGGTACGGCGGCAGGCCGCCCGAGGACCTTGGCCAATGAGTGTAGGTTGACGGCCATGGCATGGAGCGGCCGGTCGAGACGAACGACCTCGATGTGGGCATCACCGTGCTGGTACAGGCCTCTGCGGTGCTTGTTTCGACAGTCGCGGGCGTGGAGCCTGCACCGAGAAGCACACTATATGCAGATGTAGACGAGCCACAAGAACTCGTGATGGGCGTGAGAGGTCGGCTTTCTGGGCCAACCGGCATTGGAGCCACGTTACTTATGGTCGAGAACGGGTTCAATGTCCTGCTCTCCGGTCCGACTGGAGTTGGTGCCCTGTTCATAGAGTCTGGAAGCGTGCCGTCCGGAGACGCGGGTTCGCTGCATGTCGCAGTAGGCGGATTCGACATGGGCGGCGATGATGAAGGCGTCATTGAAGTGGCATTGTCGGTTGGCGGTGAGTATGTGAACTCTGGTGGGGCCAGCGAGCTCGTGGTCGCGCTTGAAGTGTCATTGTCCTCCTGAGGAGAATGCGTGGACTCAGGCTGGGCGTATCTGAAAGTAGCCGTCGAGTACGCGTTGTCGACCGGCGCCGGACTTGTTGAAGTGTTGACCTCTGCTGGTGTTGACGATGTTGCCGCTGGCAGAGGACTCGATGTTGGCGAATCTCCAGCCACTCCCTCTGTGACTGTGGTTTCGGTAGTTTTCACGACCGTAGTCCCAATCACGACCACGTCAGTCTGGGTAGAATCACCGCCAGACAGGCTGGCTGCTGTGCCTGTGGTGCCATTGGGCGGTAGATCTGGTGAATCTCGGGATTCAGAAGACGAGACGGCGGTGCCCAACGGCACGTCTATCTGGTGTCGCTGTGGTCTGAGATACTGGCCTGAAGCTGTCGCCACGAGGCCCAGCGTCAATGCAGCGCCTACCCGCATCCTGGCGGCGTTTGCTCCAGAGCGAATTCCAAATCGAGACGCCCGAGACAATCAAGTGAGGACGTGGGGAATCAATGCATGCCAGCGAGCGCACCGAAGCGAGTGACGGTATGCGGTGCAGGTCGTGCCAGAGGATCCAGCGGAAATGGTCACGGAGCAAGCAGATGTCAAGACGGAACGAAGGCGGCAGCGAGAACAAGACCCGGGCAGAAGCGAATGGGCTGCCAAGGCTGCACTGGCGCGGTGGGGACAGCAGGGGAGCAGGAGCAGGGCGGTAGGGCGGGAGGAAGGCTGTATCAAAAGGATGAGGTGGTGAGGTGTCTGCACGTGCGTGGGCTGACTACTTGGCGACGAGAGAGGGATGCGATGGGATGGGGGAAGTGGATCGCCAGTCCAGAAGAAGGCGGCGCAGCGCATCGTCTTTTTGTCAGGTTGTCCCTGCAGGGGCGGCGCCTCGCGTGAGGTGTCAGGGGTACGGCACGGCCTGGTGCCACTCAATTTCTGCGGAGAGCGCCCGGGCAATCTCGTGGAGGCTCGCACTCGGCAGCGTGTGGCGGGCGTGGACGCCGATCTCGCTTGTGGTCCACCAGACCGTTTCGCTGGAACGGCGGGGCACCACAGCAGCAGTCACGGTCATGCTGTGCTACCACCGCCCCGAAAATAGGAGTGCTCACAACCTGGCAGACGGCCAGCGCGGCGAAACAGCAGCTTGGAATCGCATCAGCCACCGCAAACAGGATCGCTGCCGGCACGAAGCTCTGTCCTATCACAGCACGTATCCGGGCACTTCGCCTGTCGAGATCATGCACCAGCTCGTCAGACTCGCCGTCTACCCCAAACAGGCAGCCCCTCCAGCTCGCCGTCGCCTATAACAAGGTCTCGTGTAGCGGCCGTACCTTGGCAGAAACATCATCAGGATGCCGCGGCAGCGACGGCGTGCGTCTCGATGGACACCTGATGACCCCCTGGGCCGTGGACAGCTCGCCGCTGCCTGGGATGCGTCGTGCCGCCCTTGTACTCCATCAACACGAGATCCGAGCTTGGCTGACGGTACTTCTCCGCCCGAGTCGCTCTGCTATCCAAGCGCAATCTAAGACAGCGGCCGCATCATCGTCACCATCAATCTCAGCGGCTCGTCGGCAACGATTAGTCCCAGCGCCGCCATGGCTCAAGCGGTGCCAGAGCCGGACGCCACACCGAGTTACCAACTCTCTGGTTGGTTGCGGACATGACATGACTCTGTGGCTTCATCCGCGACAGAATCATCGCGTCTGCGGAAGATTTTCTCCTTCACCAAGCTGGTCGCGTACCTGCGCTTCACGCCACACTACCTTGCTTCCTGGTGGGCCCAAGAATAGCTGTCTCTACGAGCTGTCTCCCTCTCCCTCCCGGCGCACGGCGAATCATGTCCCCCACCTTCGCCCTGCTCTCATCACCAGTCGCTTCACACCAAGCGGGGTGCATCAGGCTAAGGGGGTTGGGATCCGGGACGGCCCGCGCAATCACGCAACGATATTTCCTTAGCCTCGTTCTTCTCCCACCCGTGCTCGCCGTCTTGTCGATGGCGCGCTTCAAAGCGCCTCCGGGAGCACAACGAGATCAGGCAGATCGCAGGTCGTCATCGAAACATTACCTAGCTTGTTGCACGTGGGCGCCCTCCTTCGAATCTGCACGCTGCCGCATCAGCTCGTGTCGAGATGCACCCTGCCTGCCATACCGACTGCACGTTGGTGGTTGATGTGCCGCAGCGCCGGCCCGTCCGGCGATGGTCTCCTGCGGTACCACGAGCTTGATCTAGCCTTTGCCCAGGCGGAGGTCTTGGTTCCGGGTCCTGACCCTCGCTCTGCGCCCACCTCTGCCGCACATGTGATTACCGAGCGCTGTCAAGGGGCATGTAGCGCTCCAAACACCGTCTCTGCTTCATCAGCGAGTCATTGAGTCCCTGTCACTCGTTTGGGTGGTGCTCTTGCATGACATGACCATCGTTCTGTGAGGAGTCCGCGAATGGTGCGCGTTGTACAGTGTTCGCATCCTATCCACCGGGGTCTAGGCAGCTGTCACCATGCCGTCCGCTCTTGCCAGTCTCCTCCGCCTACCCAGCACTCCAAGATATGGATCCGCGACCGCGAAGCCTCCTACCGTGATATTCTGTACCGCGATATTCCCCGCAGACCCAATGCCTTCCAGAACGACCTTGTCGCAGCCATAGACCGCATTCCCACTCACACCAGTATTCTGTGCGATTCCCCAGTCAAAGATGCCCCTTTCTCTGAAGGTGGTGCTCGCGGTCTCATTGTAGAGCCCTCCTCGATTGGTCGCGCATGCGCTGGTGTTTGCCGCCCCCTGACACCCTTCTGGCAGCACCGCGAGAATCTGGTATGAGGAGAAGGATGGGAAGACGTAGATGTTCTGGGCGGGTGTGCCAACCGCAAGCTCGTAGGCGAACCAGCTGCCATCGATGCCTTTCGGTCCGCCGGAGGGTTGAAGGTAGATCGGGCGCTGTAGCGAGCCATTGCTGTCTTGGCGAGCCTGGATCAGGCCGGCGAAAGCCTCGGGCACGTTGAGGGCG
>DAHZQE010000357.1:0-5334 GCA_027409005.1 Ferrimicrobium sp.
GCTTGAAGGGGTGAACTCACTGCCAAACACGCTCCGCAGTAGTGCCTCGATCTTCTAGAGGACTAATGAATTAGACTGCGCCCATGCGAAAGCAATATCACTTTCGAACAGCCAAGAACGGTAGTGGGTTTGACGCGTTCGATGTCGATCGGCTCATCGAGCTGAGTTATGGACTGCCAATTGAGAATGTTGCGCTCGCCTCCATTACCGAAGTCGACACACCTTACTGGTTCTACACAAACCCCGAGTTGCCGACGGTCCGCGAGGTCATCGAGCACACAAAGTTGATCCATGAAGCGGATCTGACCTATCCAATCCTGCTGAGTATCGACGGTGAAGTGATGGACGGAATGCACCGCGTTGCAAAGGCTATTTTGGAGGGTAGTACCACGATAAAAGCAATCCGTCTCCCAGCGCTAGGCGAGCCTGACTATCGCAACTGTCTGCCAGGGGAGCTCCAGTATTAAGTGTGGCGAACCATCGTTCTGCGCACAACCAAACTCCAGCTTGTCGATAGATCGGAACAGCCTTGGCTCATCCGGGTATGAACACGACTTCGTTTAGCCCGTCGAGTCTGCAGCGGCTGATGCGACTACCCGAGAGATTCATCAACGCGAGCTCTCCTTTGTGTGAAACAACACTCGACACACAACCAACACCAACTCTGTACTCGTTGCTCAGGTCGACAAGAGTAATAGCATCCTCTCCATCCTTACTGAAGCGGCCTCCATGGCTGCTGTTAGCGGCCATGCAATAATGCATGGATGCGGCCAAATAATTGCACGGTAGCGGACACCAAAACTGCACGCACATCTGCGCCCTTCAAGGGTGGCTGGTTCAAGGTGAAGTACGCGTACATCGTTGAGGCGCGGCAGCGCGAGCATCGGGTTTGCCAATGGCGACTCGAGATTGCACCAGAGCACACGTCATCGCTCAAACAGTGCCGTAGCATATAGGTCTAGGTCGTCTACATAGCCACACGACCAGGGCAGGCTTGACCTAGAGCTTGCGTCAATCGAGGGTAAGCCTTACTGCATAGCTGGCGGCATCCGGCTAACCGGAGAAGCAGATATCTGCTGCCGGGTGCAGACGCAGCCATATGATCACCCTCAGGCTATCGGTAGAGGTGCAAACCGTCGTGGCTCAGATCAGGGAGGTGCCGTACGCTGAATATAGGAAGCATCCACCCACCGGTGCACTGGGTCGTCAAGCTCTCATCGAGCTCGAAAGCCAGATATCAAAGTAGCAAACTCAGATTTCGAATTCATCAAGCATGCGCGAATCACGACTCCACTCTTTCGCGACCTTGACCTCGAGCCGCACGCGGTAACGACCGCGGAGGCGACGGTTGACGCGATGTCGCACCGACCGCAATCGCGCTCCCCCCTCGCCAATGAGAATACCCTTTTGCGATGTGCGCTCGACAAAGATGGTGACCGGCACCTCCTCCTCGTCATCTCCGTCCCAATCGATGACTCGACACTCGACGGAATGAGGAACCTCTTCACGAAGACCATTTAAGAGTTCGTCTCGAACGACCTCTGCGATCCAGATCCTTAACGGCAAATCAACCTTAGTTTCCGGGTCATACATAGGCCCACCTTCCGGAAGATGTCCTGACAGTATCTCGCGTAACTCAACCACGCCCTCACCGGTCTTCGCGGAGGCCAACAGGTAATCGCTGACTACCCAACTTGAGAGCTCCTGCAATTTAGGCAGAAGAGTACCAGGATGCACAAGATCTACCTTGTTTATGACCACCATGTCATCCGGACTAAGTTGGCCAAGAACACCACGCTCTCGATCGCTTAGCGGCTTAGTTGCATCGAGTACCATCAGGGTAAAGTCAGCACCTTCAATCTCTCCCTCGGTCACGGCGAAGAGGCGAGCTGCAAGCTGATCATGACCGACATCTAGTCCAGGGGTGTCCACTAGCACCATCTCGACCTCCGGTTCGCGCACTATCACTCGGACCGCTCGGCGTGTGGTGTTCTTGTGCCACGAAACGGTCGAGAGTCGTGCCTCCGCAATCGCGTTGATCAACGAAGATTTACCGACGTTTGTACGACCTACCACAGCTACGAATCCGGATCGCATCATCCTGCCTCTCCAGTGATATCCTGATCGATCCGTGGGGTAATCGCTACCTTGGCAACACGATGCCCGGTAACGTGTAGAACCCGAAAACTGAAACCAGCTACCTCAACCTCTTCGCCAGCAGATGGTAAATGGCCAAGCTGTCCAGAGATCAATCCGCCAACTGTATCCCAACCTCCCTCAGGTAAGTCCACATGTAGTAGCTCTTCAAGGTCGTCGATCGAGTAGGTGCCCTTGACCTGTAGACCGCCGTCTGAATCGGTCACCACCGCGTCCTCCTCGGTATCGAACTCATCGGAGATATCTCCGATCAACTCCTCGATAAGATCCTCAAGGGTAACGAGGCCAGCAGTTGATCCATACTCATCCACCACCACGCTGATATGAAACTTCTCCACCTTCATTTCACGTAGAAGGTCAGCAACCGGCTTGCTCTCAGGAACAAAGTGTGCAGGTCGCATATGGCGGCCGACTGGTTCATGGGCTGCGTCCTTGCGTTCTGGTGCAAGCAAGTCCTTTGCCAAAAGTATTCCGACGACATTGTCAATAGATCCGTCGTAGACTGGCAGCCGTGAACGTCCCACACGGACGATGACAGCAATCGCCTCATCCACAGTAGCGGTCGCCTCGACCGCTACGATATCTGGACGCGGAATCATCACCTCTCGAGTAATCGTATCTCCAAAATTTATTACCGAGTGGATCAACGCTCGTTCCTCATCTTCGATCACGTCTCCCTCTTCTGCGGCATCCGCCATAGCGAGAAGCTCTTGTTCTGAGACGAACGAAGTGATAGCGCCGCGACCCGGAGTCAACAAGCGAGAGAGCCGTGAAACCGCCGAAGCTATCACTTTGATCGGCCAGAACTTCACCAGTATCGACACCATTGGCGCTGCAAAAAGGGCACTCTCATCCGGCCGAACGACGGCGATGTTCTTTGGCACCGCCTCACCAAGCACGAAGATCACCAATACCTCAACTATGGTCGCAGCAACTACTCCAAGCGGTCCGAAAAGGTGATCGGCGATGATGCCAACGAGGGTGGCTGCAACCAACTGTGCAACCAATGTCACAAAGAGCACAGTACTCAAGTAGGAACCAGGGTCCTCGACCATTGCAGCTAGCAACTTCGCGCCCCGGCGCCTTTGTTCAACCAAGCCGAGAGCACGGATCCTGGAGGTACGCGTCAGCGAAGTCTCAGCAAGGGACATCACCGCAGACAGCAACACCAACAGAACTACGACAACCAGCGCCCAGGTGTCTTCAGTGTTCATCAGCTGGCCTACTCACGCCCCCGACCAAGCTGTGTCGCCTTCAGGGGACGGTAGAACCGTTCCAACAACTCATCCTCTCGTGCCTCCATCACCTCTGCCTCAGCATCAATAACATGATCCATCCCCTTAAGGTGCAGGATCCCATGCACGAGCAAAAGTGCTAACTCGTCCTCAAGTGTACCGTCGTGTCCGCGATCCCCTTCGTGTGCTGGGGCGTTCTCGGATGCGACTAACGGACAAATTACGATGTCACCTAGCAGCGCAGGGCGCTCCGGCTCTGGAGAGGTTGGCGTCGGTCTCCGCGAGTCTGGAGATCCTCCAAAAGGCGCGTCATCCTCCTCGATCACGAAAGAAAGTACATCGGTAGGGCCGCTAACCGCGCGAAACTCCAGATTCATCGAGGCGATCACATCGCGATCGACGAAGATGACTGAAAGTTCTGCCGGACGAACCTTGTACTCCTCGGTGGCGATCTGCTTTGCTAGGGCGTAGAACAGGTCCTCAGCTATCGGAACATCATCTTGCTCATTAGCGACAAAGATCTCTAACTCACCACTGCTCACGACCGACTCGCCTCCGCCTCACTTCGATCATAGGCGTCAACGATGGCAGTCACAATCGGGTTGCGCACAACATCTCGGGAGTCAAGTCTTACAAAGGAGACCCCATCAATGCCAGTAAGCGTACGCTCAACGTCCATCAGACCTGAACGTCCACTCGTCAAGTCAATCTGGGTAACGTCTCCTGTGACCACCGCCTTAGAACCAAAACCTATGCGGGTAAGGAACATCTTCATCTGGCCAGAGGTCGTATTTTGTGCCTCATCCAGGATAATAAAACTTGAGTTCAGCGTCCGTCCGCGCATGAACGCGAGTGGTGCTACCTCGATCACCTGTCGTTCGAAGAGACGAGTAACTGTCTCCGGATCCATGAGGTCATAGAGGGCGTCGTATAACGGTCGCAGGTACGGGTCCACCTTGGCATTCAGATCGCCAGGGAGAAAGCCCAAACGTTCACCTGCCTCCACCGCCGGTCGAGTGAGGATAATACGGTTGATCCGCTTCTCTTGCAGCGCTGCTACCGCGAGGGCAACGGCAAGATAGGACTTCCCAGTACCTGCCGGCCCTATGCCAAAGGTGATGGTATTAGCTCCAATTGCCTCTACGTAGCGGCGCTGACCAATCGTCTTCGGGCGCACCGGCTTACCTGATCGCGAACGTGCGAGCTCGATATCAGTGACGTCTCTTGGACTCGCGTCGGCCTCCACCATGTCGATAGCGCGCTGTAGCGTTTGGGGTTCAATAGCATCACCACGATCTGCGATCGCGAGAAGCTCTGAGAAGAGTTGAATCACCACCGTCGCATCAGGTCCCTCAACCGTGATCTCATCACCACGAATTAGGATCCTAGAGCGCACAAAAGCCCGTTCCAATATGCGAAGATGTTCATCGTTATGGCCGAGAACATTCAAGAGAGCCGGTGGACTCGCCACCCGCAACCTACCCGACATCGATGCCACGCCCATATCGGCGCTAGACATAGTCAACTTTCCCTCACTCTCGTACTCTTGATTCATCAATTCGATATCTCACATTGATCATCCATCGCTCTAGCAACTTGGCCAAGCCTCCATAACTGGACCGCCGGAATCGACCAGGCGTGCAGATTGCCTCGGTTCTGCCTTCCGCAGATCTTCATGCTGGTAGTAGTGGGCGTACCCACTGGCTGATAGAGTCCTCGTTGCATCTTGGTCGGCCTTTCCCAATCCTTGGTTAAGTGAGTCGATAAATGTTGCGATGGCTATCAGATGAACCCCAACGAACCGCGAACCGGGGCAGGGGCTGAAACCGGCGCCAGATCTGTGGACGACATCTCCGTCAGGCTCTTTGACGCACTCCAGGAGATCGCCGCCGAGACAGCCGCTTTGGAGGCGGCTCGTCGCCACCATCAGGCGGTCCGAAAG
>DAHZQE010000366.1:0-4421 GCA_027409005.1 Ferrimicrobium sp.
AACCACAGCCATACACTCATCTACACCACACATACGAGTCTGCTATTGCAAGTACATAAACCTGTTGTCCTTCGACCCAAGCACCCGCCTCTGATCAAGATGGTCGCTCCACCAGACTCAAAAATCAGCTATGCCCAGCACACTCTGTCATATCCGCTCTTCGCCGCGGACTTCGATCCCTATGGTCGCGGCTATCTTGTCGTGGGAGGCGGTGGCGGAGAAAGCAAGACAGGTGTCCCGAACCAAATCGTAGGTAAGGGTCAAGAGAAGTTGCTGGACCACTGCTGAGAGGGCCGTAGACTGTCCTGGATGTCGGCAACCGAGCCGAGATAACCACCGCTGCCGAGATCGATCTGTCCCGAAACGAGGATTCAGTGCAGTCTCTAGCGAACCTAGGGACCAAGGATGGTCTCGTCACCTTCGCCGGCATCAACTCTTCGCAGGCGGATCAAGATGCTGGCAAGAATGAACATCTCCGGGCATTCGAGATCAAGTATCCACCGCGCAAGAAGCAAAAGGTGCAGGATGATAAGTCAGAAGCCGTGAAGGGCGAAATCAAGCTTCTGGGCAAATCACAGCTGTTCCGGAAGCCTATGCCGAAGAGTGAGGTGTACCAGAGGGTATTGCGACTGTCACCAGCTGTGCGACGAGGGCAGAGTAGCAAGCGGATCGGCGCTGTTGCAACGGGGATGGCCAAAGACAGCGAGATGGTTGTTTTCGATGCTACCAGCTCTGCTCCAGGAAATCCAGATATCATAGCGAAGATATATCCAGAGGAGGGCGCCGAGGTCAACGACATTGATATCGCGGAACCGGAAGAGGCCGAGTTCAGCGTCGTCTACTGTACCGACTACGATATTCTCGAACAGACATATAAATACGACTTCAACACGAAGAAGGCCGAGAAGACGCCCAAGGGCCCAAGGCGCGTGTACCAGATGCCTTTCCCGGACGCTCTCACGGATCCGCGATCACGACCAAAATTCAGAGCCGTACGATTTCTCAATGCGCAGAACATTGTCGTGCTCGCAAACACTCACAAAGGCAAAGGCTCCGAGCTTCGCATTCTCCATCTGTACCCGACCGGCCCCGCCACAGCCATGCTCCAAAAGGCTCTACCATCACGCATCAAGTCGGCTGTCAGCATGGACGTATGCGCCCTCGATGTCGACAAGACCGGCAATCAGCAAGTCATCGTTGCGGTGGCTGGACAAGATATCAGCATCGAGATATTTACGACCAACTATCAACGAGCGAGCGATACGTTCTCGCCGTTCAAGCATTACATCACCGAGCGCGATGTGCACCAGCATCAGATGACGAAGATTTGCCTCTCTCCGTTCCACCCACGGACACTGTCTGGCGAGAAAGACGCTGAGGCCAGCATTGTTAAGAAGACAGCCGGTGGCAAACAATATGTTTGGCTCGCGTCGGTGTCCTACGGCAACACAGTCGTCGTCGACACTTTTCCGCTGTCGATGCTCGACCCCGAAGACAAGAACAGCCGCTATGTCCTGTCGCATCCAAGCGATGAGCGAATCGCGAAGATCGCATACATTTCCATTGCCACCATGATGGTCCTGGTCACGGCCTTCCTCCTCCAGAGCTTCCTGACTGGCTTCGCTGGTATCAACACAGGTCCCTTCAGCCTGTTGCCGCAGAGTTTCAGAGAGTTCTTGGATCGGCCAGCCGCCGCGGCGAGAGGCTACGGGCATCGTGTCGAGCTGTCCGCCTCTTCAGTCATCGAATCAGACGTTCCCACCGTCCTCCCAGGTACAGGTCGCCTACGCTCACTCTTAGCATCGCATGCCGGTGCGCCGGACAGACAAGGCAAAGCATTGGTCGTTCGTAGCTCAGATGAGAGTGGCGCTCTGTCGATCAATGTACACCCCGATCAGGAGGAATACTTGAAGGCTGATACTGAGGCCAAGCGGTGGGAAGAGTTGAGTGAAGAGCAACAGCGCACCTGGAAAGACCGACTGGTCAAAGCTGGCGAGTGGGTAGAAGGCCAAGGTGAAAAAGTATTGATTGGAGTGCTGTTCAGTGAGTATGCTGGCATTGTGGGAGGCGCAGTGCGGGATGCGCTCGCCGGCTGATCGATGTCCATGCCTGCGTTCTACACGGGGTCCAGCCTCTCCATACTCACAACATTACCTAGACTTGAAACCGGACAAAATGCTCATCAAGTGCAACGTAATTCTTCCGTGACCTCGACCGGACGCCACCAGACAGTACAGTGTCAGTTGCTGGTGCTGCCGTCGCCGGATGATTCATACCGCTAAGCTCCACAAGCGCCTGCATACCTCTCTTCGCTTCGTGTGCCCTCGTGCTCGCCGGGAACAGAGGGATCCACATATCCATGCATACCTGCAGCATTTTGTCCCACAGGATGGCCCATAAGATGCAACGTAACGCAAACGCACCCCCGATGCCAAAGATCCGCTTCAAAGCGTAGCCGGGCGAAAGTTCTTGTTGTCCACCAGGATGCGATAAGTCCATGATCTGCCAGTTGAGAAAGGACGCGAAGAACGATGCAGGTAAGCATAGGACGGTCACGATCGGAGATGTCGAGTTGTGGTGACTGGGGCGTGATCAATGGCGAAGGGTCGGTAAAGGTGTGCTAGGTCACCTCGACTCGAATCTCCTCGTCTCTTCTCTCATACCAAGGCCATCTGATAATACCATAAGTTCCAAATCGTTTAATAAGCAAAACAAATCAGCCTCAACTACCTCCCCATTGCAATCAAGATGCCTGGCCGAAAGAAATCCCATACTCCCCTCCTCTAGAGGGATCCCAATGACCGCAGTGTGCAGTACCCGCCTAAATTGCTCCAACGCCGCACAAATATAGCCGTGCCTAGAAGTGCCTCGAAGAGGCAGTCGAGGAGCCTCGTATTCGCACCTCTACCCGCCTCATGCGCCTCACACAGCTGCTCCGTGCTTTGTTGAAGGATTCGGAATGGACGTTAGCCGAACGTTGACTTGAGACTCCCCGATCCGAACTCACCTTCGGTAAGATACCAGAATCAAGCTTGTATGGACACCTCGGAGGCTACATGTTCTCCTGTATAGGGTCAGCCTAGTTAGATAGGGTGAAAGGAGCCAGCCCGAGTTGCGGTACGTTGCCGACGGGATCTGCCATTACTGCGACACCCATTTCGCGGAGGGCCGAAGTGCCAAGAAGTGGGATACTACACTTGACGGAATTCGAAGGTTTATCAATGCCAGCGCGAAATCCAATAGAATGAGAAGCGAAGAAGCAGGACAAGGAAGCGCAGGATGGCTGGTGTGCAGTCTACAAGAAGATCCCGACCCGGTGCTATCATTGTCTGGCCGTCGAGAGCATAGCATCTTTGGCCATCAGAACTGCATTCAACGTCATGCTGCATTCGTCCATGGCAGAACTCAGGACAGGCTCTGGCGACTCTTCGATGCGCGAAGTGCACGCTAGCCAATGGATCCGCCTTCTGCACAGCTAGCTTTCTTCTTAGGTCTCATGACTTGCCCTCATCCACGCGCAAAGATTGTGGAAAAGTAAAAAGAAGCAGAGCAGGCTTCGGCGAATACTTATCAGCGTCATGAAGGTCATCGCGGACCAGCCTCTTGAGATGCAGGTGGATAGATCGGCAAGGCGGCCCTCGTGCGCAGGGGCTCATGCGAAATGCAAGCCATTCATTGCGGTCGCAAGGAAGACGAGGAACGTATGTCAAGCATCGCAGATAGCATTCACGGTGTCTAGAAGCCTGCATTCGTGGTTCAGCGTTCGGTCGTCAGCCTCGATTGATGTATGTCTCTCGTGCTTTGAAGGCGGTCAAGCACTGGACGTTTGGCCACCAAAACGTTCCTCTGACATCCGAAAGAGGTTGAAGCCCTGGGCCGGCCGGACCGCTGCGAGACACTTCCAAGCTATGACGCTCTGCACGGCCTTACGTTCCTGTCATAGAAGCACCATTAGCGTATACCGAAGCATCCATTGTAAAATGAGGACGGGCTTCAACAATGGCCATAGTGGGTCGTCCAGCTGATCGCTGGGGTCGCTCGAACTATAGGGGCGACAGTGTCTGCTCAGTCAAGCGTACCCGGCCGCCATAGTTCTCATATATCAACCACGATCGAGCCGACACAGCTGGTACCTTGGTATCGACAGTATAATACCGCAGGAATGACCGAGACTGCGGCAATGATGATGGCGCCGGTGAGTCCATGCCCGAACCTCGCAGTATCCGGCAGCTCTCCATCTTGCTCACTTTCTGCCCGCGTCCGACTGCGAAGTATCTTCGCTATGCTTCTGCGGCGTGGCAGAACTTGCAGGCTCCTCGTCCGCAGCCCCTCGAATTGTCTGACCATCTGATGGTCCGGCCAGCCTGATGACCACCGGAGTTGAATTTGAGCCTGCAGCAGGTGAAGAACTTTCCGGCAAA
>DAHZQE010000377.1:0-7855 GCA_027409005.1 Ferrimicrobium sp.
GTGCTGTCTGTCCCACGCCACCCCACGGTTACCGCTCTCGACGTTGCAATCTCGGCTCAAAATTATTCTTGTTGCGGTTTGGGAGCGGCGGCGTGCGCTCTCTGTTGTTCTGTGTGTATACTGACGCAGCCGACTCCGTCAAGCCCATCCCTGCAACTCGTGCAGATGCAGGGTGGAGTGCCTGAGGCATCAGAGCGCCAACTTCCAGAGCGCGTCGCTCACGTCGATAGGCAGACACCCTTGCAAGACAGGCAAATCTCCATCGTCCGAGACGACGGCGACAATGCCATGTCATGCCCCGGCACAACGACGATCTCGCCACAGAGGCCTGCCATGCGGTGGCGGCAGCGGCATCCGAGCAGCCTCCGCCGGCAACCCAACATACTACGCTCAAGTACCATCTTCTTGGACCTTCTCTCACGAAGCCCGGCCAGGATGGTGTCGATCAGCGGAAGGTTTCCGAGATCATTTACGAGGCCAGCAAAGGCAGCAAGTACTTTAACAATGAGGAGAACAAGGACAAGAACCTCACGGTCAAAATCAATCGGATCCTTGCCAAGAAGCGCGAGCTACAGAGGATCGAGGAGCAGGGCGGTCTGAGGCAGGAGAAGAAGAAAGCCGACGAGCTTATTGAACGATTAGAATATGCAAGGGATCTGAGTCAGGCCATTGTGCATGTGGATTGCGACGCTTTCTACGCCGCGGTCGAGGAATTGGATCGGCCGGAGCTGAAGGATGTGCCTTTCGCCGTTGGGAAGGGCGTCCTCACGACCTGCAATTATGTCGCGCGCAAATTTGGATGCCGGAGCGGGATGGCTGGCTTTGTGGCCGACAAGCTCTGTCCGCAGCTTATCCATTTGCCACTCAACTTCGAGAAGTATACGGCCAAGGCTAAGGAAGTTCGCGCGGTGCTGCAGCGCTACGATAGCCGCTTCGAGAGCGCGAGTATCGATGAAGCATACCTCAACATAACGGCATACTGCCGGGAGTCAGGCATGAGCCCTAACGAAGTCGTGGCGCAGATGCGAGGAGAGGTTGAGCACGAAACGAAACTTACAATTTCTGCCGGCATCGCCGCGAACGCTAAGCTGGCGAAGATTTGCAGCAATAAGAATAAGCCCAATGGCCAATTCCTGCTTCCTTTCGACCGGACGAGTATCACGTCTTTCATGCGCGACTTGCCGACCCGCAAAGTGAATGGTATTGGCAGGGTCTTCGAGCGGGAATTGGATGCTATTGGCATCAAGAATTGCGGAGACATCTACGCTCAACGCCACTATCTCAGCAAGCTCTTTGGAGAGAAAGCTTTCGAGTTCATGATCTCTGTCTATCTGGGCCTGGGTCGCACGGATGTGAGGCCTGTAGAGGAATACGAACGCAAGTCTGTTGGCACCGAGAGTACGTTTCACGACGTGTCTGACCCGGCAGAGCTGCGGCAGAAACTGCGATGGACCGCGGATGAGCTTGGAAAAGATCTCCAACGCACCGAGTTCAAAGGGCGTACGCTCGTGCTCAAGGTCAAGCTGCATACTTACGAAGTCTTTTCCCGCCAAGTGCAACCAGCAAAGGCGGTGTCGTCCGCTGATGATCTGTACAATTTCTCTTTGCCCATGCTGGCGAAACTGGAAAAGGAGATGCCGGGCATGAAGCTCAGGCTGATAGGCCTGCGGTGTACGCATCTTGTCAGCACGAAAAAAGGCGATACAGACTTCTTCGGACGAGCACGACAGCTGTCGAGCGAAGCCGCGCAGGCCTCGAAGGTGGAGCTGGACGAGGAGGGCTGGCAGAAGTGGACGGACGAGGAGTTTGAGGAAGCTGCACGACAGGAGCGGGAAGACGAGATCGCCGAGATCGAGCGGCTCTCGCAATCGTATGACCTCCAATCTCCGGACATCGACCCGCCGCCCGAGCCACCTCATCAGCATGAGCCTCCTCTATCAGCTCAAAAGCCGAAATACCACCCCAGTGGCGAATCGTCGGACTACCATCGCTATGGCAACGGTTTCGCCTGGCGCAGCATCCTCGAAGCCGAGGCTGCCGCGGCTGCTGAGCAAGCGGCGGCAGAAGCGAAGCCGATTGAGCAGTGGGCATGCCCGATTTGCTCGCTACCCCAGGCCGCTGATGAGAGAAGCTTCAATGTGCATATTGATGGTTGTCTCAGTCGGCAAACTATCAAGGAGATTGTGAGAGACTCGCCGGGCGAGGAAAGCGGTGGCGAGAAGAGGAGGGATGTCCAAGATGTGTTGAAAGCCAAGCCGGCGAGTACTGCAAAGCGGAAACGAGGCACTGGAAACGCAGGGGCCGGAGGGGTCAAGAAGAAGGCCGCTTTCTTCGCCTAGCCGCACGGGCAAGATAAAGCTTCTTCCGCGGAGAGTTGAATATCGTAGGTATTTGCTCCATTTCACATTCCCATCACTCGACCCCCGCTTTCTCTCCTGCATCTCACCAACAAAGTCTCCTTGCCCGTTGTCTCCTCTCTCAGCGCCCCTGCTCCACAGTCCTACTCTCGCCCTCGACCTCATTTCCCTCGCCACAGCCCCTGCGCTACCTCCTTCAGCCCCTTGGCAGTCGATCGGCGGCACTCACCACCTGACTGACAGTGGGGTTGGTTGGACCGCCTCGAATTGTCCAACTGGCCGGACATCCCACATCTCCGAGTTCTTTACATATGGTAAACCTAGCTTCGAAGATGCGTGACGCTTCGCAGCGGTCTCAGAACGCTGCACAGCGCGAGGGCACTCTTCGTCATGAAGTGAGCTTGAACGGTTCAAGAGGGGCAGAGTCGAGGAGGATTCAGGGCCAATTAGGTATGTTTTCTGCATTTAATTCGCCACTGTCAAGCTGTCAGGCAGGCCAAGAGCATCTCCAGCTATACGCCGCTGGCGGAAGGTCGCAGGCTTGGAGATGCCAGAGCATAACAGCTCCGCCCTGATCTGTCGCTTGGCGGCTGCGGATTTTGCATGTGGTTGCGGCTCAAGTGAACTTGGATCCCTGCGCCGGACCGCCCCCGCATGCCCCGCCGTGTCCCACCTTGCGGAAACGCCACGTCTGTGACATTGGCCCCGACTGCTTCCACACTCTGTCGTGGAGCAATACAGATCCTCTACAAACATCCTCATCGATCGAGATGAAGTTCACTTCCATCACTGCAGCTCTGACGCTGCTCCTCGCCGGCGCCTCCGCGCTCGAAAAGCCGTTGGACATTGAGGTCCAGCATTCCACCGAGTGCAGTCGGAAGACGAAGCGAGGTCCCGTGAAATCCATTTCCTCTTGCTTTATATAAAACACCTCACTTACGATTCGCAGGCGACAAAGTAGAAGTCCACTACCGCGGTACACTCGAGAAAGACGGCAGCGAATTTGACGCCTCCTACAACCGCGGCACACCGCTCAGCTTCCACGTCGGAAAGGGCCAGGTGATCAAGGGTTGGGACGAAGGTCTACTTGATATGTGCATTGGAGATAAGAGGCGGTTGACGATCCAGCCGGAGTGGGGATATGGGTCGAGAGGAATGGGTCCGATCCCGGCGAACAGTGTGTTGGTGTTCGAGACTGAGTTGATGGGAATTGGTGGGGTGAGCAAGGAGGAGCTGTAGAGGACACTGCCTTCCCGATGGAGAGGCAATCTGAGATCTGCAAAGGATCTGTGTCTTCGCATGATACGTGACATAAAGGAAACGGATTCGCTATCCTTCTGAAACCGCGCAGAGCACTCGGTGGCCCATGAACAAGTTCCCTCCGTGAAAGCGGTTCACATACGCGCTGAGGCCACACCACACTCGGAAGTGCAATTACGATTTGGAGCGGGCCATAGGGTTGCCGAGTTCGAGCACACGCCTTGTCGCAGAGCTCGACTGCTGGTTTGTGCTTTGCTGACTCTCGAGCCTTGAAGATCGTTGTCCGTGCTGCGCAGCACAAATTGTTTTTCCACGGTCGCAAATCTTCGAGAAATGCTCATCGCAAGATTGGATCACCCATTTGGCTTCATTGCATTGCCTTACCTTCTTGAGCCAGTCGGCCACCGCACCCGCGGACTTGTAGCTTGCTGTCTCCTCAGCCAAGTCCTCAAGATCGATCAAGCGTTCGAGCCCGCCATGGCCCCGCGGCGCCGTACAACTCATGTGCAGGACCTGGGTATGGATCTGTCGGGTGATTGAGAATGAGGCGACCGTCAGTTTTGCGGCTATCCGTCTGCGCGTCTTCAGTCCTGTGTGACCCTTTTGTTGCTGGCCCGACGAAACATCGAACCATCTCTTCGTACAGTAAATTGGATGTGTCCTTCTACACTGCTGCTGCGCCCGACTTGCCGACGGACCAGCGACTGATAGTGCTCACGATTGCGCCCTTCGGCACCTTACGGAAGGGAGATAATTCTCTCATACCGCTCGTAGAAGGAAATATGAGACGCGGTGCCAGATCAGCGCTGTGTTCTACGTAAAGGTTGAGATGGATGCCTACGAGCTGTCCGGGCCGCCGCCCGATCCAGCAGAAACAGGTGCCTGTGGGGTTATCTTTTCCTCGTGGGAGCTGACGTACATGCTGATGCAAATCCTTCCACAGTCTAGCTTCAGCGTCCTCAGTTGGTGCGAATGATTCAAGCCGCGTGCCGGCACGGACGTATCATGTTGAGCATCTTATGGAGTTTGCTGATCTCGGCTGCCTGCAACTCTCCCGCCATTCATGTCCCGCTCGAGTTCGATATTCAAGTTGCATTTGCCACTAGAGTAAGAGTGAAAGGTGAGAGGAGGCAGTGGCAGACAACAGTATCGGCATGCTGGCAAAGACCGCACGGGCCCTCTCACTTATGCAGGCGTTGTGTAACCTGCGGGTTCCTGAATTGCACATTTGCCCCAGATCAGCACTTTGACATCAATACATACCGTGCGTGATGAATTATTCCAAGGAGTGCCATAACTGCCTACACTCGCAAGACTTCGACGTGTTCGGGCTTACGGACAACTTGGCAAGATCAATCAACACAGCTCTGGCCGGTGATGTTCGGGCTGCAGGGCCTCTCTTGTGCCCGCACGCCTTTGACGCTGCGCGTCCAACGTCAGCGTGGTTCATCGAAACCATAACAAACAAATGTGCTGGGCGTGTGCCATGTGTTTGTCCAACTTGCTCTGCGCCTGTGGAAGGACAGAGGACGCGACATCGCCCGCTAGTTGCTCGCAGGCTGACAACATCGCCCCCGACACTGTCGTTGCTTCTGGGTCTGAATGCGCCGTTGCGTACTTAAAAGGCCTTTTCTTCTTCACCCAAATCTCCTGGCGACAACACTGCGTGTCCTCGATATGCCGGCCTGGGAATTACACTGGTAGTTGCTCATTCAGACAGTGCCAGTCACTTAAGCCGCAATTCTCAATTAGCCAGAGCAGGGTCGAGGAAATGATTGCTGCTCAATCTCTGGCAAAAGCGGCATCTTCATGCAAATTCTTCGTGGGGAGGTGGTACGCTGTCACGCCCGCCAAAATTGAGCGCCCAGAGTGTTTCCCCAGCGGTCTTGGGTGGCAAGAAGCGAGGATGCCCCTTCTCTGCTCGGCGGAACATGTCAAGAGCTAGTCCAGGATTGGGGTTCTTTGGATGCGCGAGAGCCAATTGCGCGTACAATTGGCCGCTGTGGTTATGTAGATCGTCAACGTAACCAGTTCCTCTGCTCCCAGGGTAGCGAAACTTATCGAGCACCTCGGCGAAGAGAGTTTCAGAGGTTTCTAAATACAAAATAAGCATCCAATAGGGTCTGACGGAACGATAGAGGGCAAATTGTATTGAGGCTCGCGAGACCAATGTTGGACGAGGCTCGCGGCCAGAGTAGCTCGTACGACGTCCGCAGAAGGATTATGATTGTCGAGCTCTGATGCCGCTCGTAGTGGCTGCACATTCCTCGCAACTCGCTTTGAAAGGCCGTTGACGCCAAAGCTTTTGACGCGGAGTACGTTCCCTAGCCTTGGTTCGTCGAGAGCATCGACGTTCTGCACGTCCACAGTAGCAGGCGGATTGGAGCTGTTGGTGATCGGTATGAAGTAGCTTGCGTGTGCTTTCGCAGAGCTCAGCATGTGAAGGGTGAGAGGTCCTTGTCCTCTGACAGGCATCCTTTGAGCCGGAGGGACGATCTGGAAGGACTTGACAACCTTCCTCGCAGTCAGCAAGGATGTGGCGCGGAGTCGCTGGAACCGCGCGCATATTCTCCATGTTCAAGAACTTGCACCCCGCAGCCTCAGTGTTGACAGCGGAGGGTTTGACGAGGCATTGCTGCTCTATAAGCCGTCCAGGTCAAGTCGACAGGAGCGGCAGCCAGCGGTGACAGTGGTGCTCTCGTCTACGGCGTCCGCAGGTGGTCTTGGTCCGGGATGGCACGCTCGGGCTCTCTCGCCTACGTGCCGTGTAACCTCTACGCAGATGCGCAATGCCAGAAGCCTGATTGTGGCGATGCGCGGCGCGTGGGCCAATCAATGATACCACGGCTTAGGGTCTTGCGAGCGCATATAGTGATGGCCGCTGGTCCATGTCCTCCGGAAGAATCTATGTAGTGACTGAGAGGAGGCAGGCGTTGTCCCGCCGTCAGCAAATGCCACTCCAAGCCTTCGGCCCGAACAATGTCGGCAGGCGTTTCCGTTTTCAAGAGCCGCCTTCTCTCCAATTTCATCTCCTTCCTCACGCTGTCGACAGGCAACAGCATATAAGCCATCAAGTGTTTCGCTTGGCAGACACAGCCGCGGAAGCTGCTCCTCAGCGCTACAGGTGAGCTGCAATGCTGGAAACTACAGTACAGCATCACGATCAGCCCGCTGGCTTCCGCTGCGATGATCCGCCCAGCACGCAGGATTCCAGCCTCCCTCGGCCGGATATACGCGTCCCTAGCACTCGCCAGTAATCGATGCTTACTCCCATATGGTTTGGGCAGGCACGTAATTCGGCGAAGTATGCACCTTCTGCTTCATTCACATATCTCACCCTCTGTCAATGCGTGCACATCACCCTCTTTCCACTCGCTCAAGCAGTTCTTAAGACATGCCAAACCGCCGTCGCGGGCTTCCTAGTAGCAACCCTCCTACTGCTCATGGCGGCAATGGCTGAAGGCACCTCGGGGCCAGGCGCATCGAGAAAGCGCGCGATGTCGCGGCAGCAGTACCTGGATTCGTTGCGACTTCCCTCGGAGAGCGACCTTCAACGTATCTCAGCCATACAGCGCAGCAACGAAGCCAAGATCGGCGCCAAGTATCATTCACAAACACCATCTCAGGACGAACACCGAGCGGCGACCGTCATTCAGAAAGCTTATCGCGGGTATAGAGACCGGCGGCAACTGGATGGCATGATTCTGGATCCTTCGGCCAGGTGGACGGAGGCGTTGAGGGAGGTCCGGTATCGAAGCGCGACTCTGTCCGGGCGGCGAGCTCCCTCCGATCTGGATGGCGCACGATCTCCGTCGCCGTCGAATTCGGCGAGGGAGAAGTGGCGCAGAGTAGGCCAGATTGCTGAGCATGCTGCGGGAGAAGATCGCTCGCCGACTAGATACACCGACGGGCCAGCCCCGAGCAACGGCACGTTGCTTGACATGCGCTACTTCCTGGAGATGGTCGATACCAAGCACCGATATGGCGCCAACCTGCAGGTCTATCACGAAGCTTGGCGCCGAGCGGCGACGAAAGCGAACTTCTTCGAATGGCTGGACCATGGTGAAGGGCGTTCACTCTCGCTACCGGGCTGCTCCCGCGAGAGACTCGACAAGGAGCGTATCCGATATCTCAGCCGTGAAGAGCGGAGAGACTACGAAGTCCACATCGATCCTTCCGGCCGCCTACGCTGGCTGAAGAACGGCGAGCTCATTACGACCAGCTCGGAAAAGTTCAAA
>DAHZQE010000102.1:0-9819 GCA_027409005.1 Ferrimicrobium sp.
TACCGGTGTTGCCGGCGGTTCCTTCGACGACGGTCCCGCCCGGTTTGAGGAGCCCGCGCTCTTCGGCATCGCGGACGACGTAGAGGGCGGCGCGGTCTTTGACGCTGCCGCCAGGGTTTTGGAACTCGGCTTTGCCTAAGATTTCGCAGCCGGTTTCTTCGGAGAGTTTCTTCAGCCTGATGAGGGGCGTGTTGCCGATCGCTGAGGGGCTATCATATCAGTCAATGCTCTGTGTGGTGGGTGATTCGGAATGGGTGCCGTACCTGAGACCAGTCCGTCTTTGGCGATCCCCTGCGCGGAGGAGATGGCAAGGCCTTTGGGATTCATTTTGTCGACGGCGGCGGCGGAGAAGTGGTGCGGGTCCGAGGTTGCTGCGGTGGCGTAGGCGGCTCGGGTGCGGACTATGCTGGTTGTTGGCCGTGATATGATTCTTATGGCTGCTCGGGCGAACATGCTTGGGGAGTCACGAATAAGTACGCGGCGCTGCCAGTAGCTGGGGCAGAGGCTTCAGAGGTTTCCCGCTCGCACGTCATCGTTTGGCGGCGGCCCGGCGCGACAGGGGTCCTCGTCCTAATGCGGAAATGTCCAAACAGTCGATCAACAACTCGACCATCTCCGCCAACCTCTGTGACATATGTCGCTCGCACCAACACCAACTGTGCGATAACCAGCGCCATCGCCACAATGCCCGGCCGAGTCGTCCGCGGCGTGCGCGCTTCCGCCCACGGCGCCCCCTCCCGCAAGTCCGGCGCCCGCAACGCCTCCCCCGTCGAAAGCGACATACCCGACGAAGGCGCCGACACCACCCTCCGCCGCGCCATCTGCGCCGTCTTCGCCGACGCCCAGAAGAGTACTGCGGGTCATCGCAAAGCCGTCATCAGCCTGCGCAAGATCCAGGAAGCCTGCTGCTACGAGCCCGTCAGCAGCCGCTCCAAGGGCGCCCCCGGCTCGGAGGATTTCGACGAAGAGGATTTCAATCGCGAGGTGCAGAGATGTGTCTTGCGCGTGCTGCCGGTCCGTAAGTCAGAGGCGGTGGGCGATAGGGTTGTGCGGTTTCTGGGGACATACTTGAGTGTGGCGAATGCGAAGGATGGGGAGATTGCGCGGCAGATGGGGGAGGACGCGGATGTGACCAGTCTGCCGGAGACGCCTACCACGAGGTTGACGACGCGTATCTTGACGACTTTGTTGGCGTTGTTGACTGCGAAGGAGAAGACGGTCAGGTTCCGGGCTACGCAGATCACGAGTCACATCGTCAACAGCGTGGATACGCTGGATGATGGCTTGTTCACTCAATTGAGGGTGGCGTTGTTGAAGCGCATCCACGACAAGGAGGCCCCGGTGCGGCTGCAGGCGGTGTACGGGCTTGGCAGGCTTGCAGCGGAAGTGGAAGACGACGAGGCCCAGAATGACTCCGACTCCGATGACGACGTGGGATCTGGCGTCTTGACCAAACTCCTCAACACCCTCCAACATGACCCCGCAGCCGAAGTCCGCCGGAACCTCCTACTCAACTTGCCCTTGACGAAAGAGGTCCTCCCATACCTCCTGGAACGCGCCCGCGACGCAGACGCTTCGACGCGACGAGCTCTCTACGCCCGTCTCCTCCCCGCGCTAGGAGATTTCCGCCATCTGAGTCTGACGCATCGGGAGAAACTGCTGCGGTGGGGTCTTCGCGATCGGGACGAGACGGTGAGGAAAGCGACGGCGCGGCTGTTCAGCCAGCGGTGGATCGAGAATTGCGCTGCTCTTCCAGCCGATCTCGCAGCGGAGCAGGAGGATGGCGAGCAACAACCGCGAAAGCAAGCCAACCAACTCGCAGATCCATCGCTCGACGCGCTGTTGGAGCTGCTCGAGCGCATCGATGTAGTCAACTCCGGCGGCGAAGGCGGGATAGCGCTGGTCGCCATGCGAGATTTCTGGGCCGAACGGCCGGACTACGTGGACTATGTTTCGTTCCCTGACACGTTCTGGGACGACCTGTCGCCTGAACTCGCATTCGTGGCAAGGAC
Organism: Ferrimicrobium sp.; assembly: GCA_027409005.1. Lineage (GTDB taxonomy): Bacteria > Actinomycetota > Acidimicrobiia > Acidimicrobiales > Acidimicrobiaceae > Ferrimicrobium. Next base: position 2,013 of record DAHZQE010000102.1, read on the forward strand.
GTTCAACGATTACTGCCGCACTTCGGGCAAAGAAGACGGCTACGACGGCCCCCGCATGCTCGACGGCATGATTGAGGACAAACTCCCCGAAGTGACGAAATTCGGCTTCTTGCTTGAGCGAGAGCTGAAGAAATTGATCCAGTGCGTTCAACTAGCCGCTCTTGGAGATGAAAATGACGAGGAAGATGACGCGCAGGAGGATGCCGTGCAGCGCGAATTCGTCGTCGAGCAAATGCTGCATATGGCCCTAACATTCGACTACAGCGACGAAGTGGGGAGAAGGAAGATGTTCGGCCTCTTGCGCGAGGCGCTCGCAGACGCCGAACTGCCCGAAGAAGCCACTCGCCTCGCTGTAGAAGTCCTTCGGCTCGTCTGTGGCGAAGATGCGAAGGGCGAGAGGGAGTTCTGTGGAGTGGTTCTGGAGGCCATCGCCGAAGTCCACGATACGATCATGGGCACGTCCGAGACTGAGGATCAGAGTAGTAATGTGGAGGACTCGTTCCACTCAGCGACGGATATGATCGACGATTCTGCTCTGGAGCCTCATCACAAGAAGAAAGCAGAAAAAGCCCTGACGCCCGAAGAGGCGGAGAGGCAGGAGCAGAAGGCTATGAAGGAGATTGTGGTAAACATGAAATGTTTGCACATCGCCCTCTGCATGCTGCAGAACGTGCAATGCAATCTCGGTGAGCGCACTCCTTTTGAATTCCCCCGGGAACACGAAGCTAACACTTTCTCCTCCTGTAGAGGACAATGTCCACCTAGTGACCATGCTCAACAACCTCGTTGTCCCCGCCGTGCGCTCGCAAGAGGCCCCCATCCGCGAGCGCGGCCTCTGCTGTCTAGGACTCTGCTGTCTCCTGGGCAAGAACCTCGCGGAGGAAAACCTGGAGTTGTTCCTGCATTGCTTTAGTCGCGGACATGCGGCTTTGCAAACAATCGCCTTGCAAATTATAGCCGACATCCTGATCACGCACCCTTCGCTCCTCGCCGACCCACCCGCCACCACCGCCGACGCCACCGAAGCGACCGTCTCGTCGGAGAACGTGCTGCGCAAACACGTCCTCAAGGCATTCTCCCGCAGCCTGAAATCCGACGACCCCTCCGTCCAATCCACCGGCGCCACCGCCCTAGCCAAAACAATGCTCTCCCGCCTCATCACCGACGCCGACCTCCTCAGATCCCTGATCATCGCTTTCTTCGACCCGGACACCGCCTCCAACGCACACCTCCGCCAAAGCCTGTCGTACTTCCTTCCCGTTTACGCTCACTCTCGCGCCGACAACGCGAAGTTGATGGTCTCCGTCGCCCCTGGCGTCGTCGCGAAGCTGTGTACGTTGCGGGAAGCTTTCCTTGACGAGGCGGAGGCCGACTCGGGCGTCGAGGCTGACGGCGGGATGGTGAAGTTGAGTGTGGTGGGGGGCATGTTGGTGGATTGGACGGATCCAAGGAAGATCGTGGGGTTCACCGAGGCGGTCGGCGCCGCGGCGGCGGGCGAGACGCATTTCTTGCTCGCAGAGGCGATTCTGGAACGCCTGGTCACGAGTCAGGTGGGCAAGGAGGAAAGGAAGGTGTTGTTCGGGATGTTGGGGAAGCTGCATTGGCCCGCCGACGGCTGCGACGGCGAGCGGCTGAAGACCGTGCTCGAACTCTTGCAGGAAGCGATCGATACCGGCGTCGCCTCCGACGCGACCTCCCGGAACACCCTCTCCAAACTCCAGAAACAGGGCCTGAATCTGATTAGAGAGATCATGACCGCGGAGCGTGGCGGCGGAGGGACGGAGGAGACGGTGCTGGAGACGACGGAGCTGCCTGTCGCGGGAAACGGGACGGAGATGATGGGAGAAGAGGATGGAGAAGAGGGAGGGGATGTGACGCAGATGCAGCCGACGATGAGGGATGCCACTTTGGGCGCTACGACATTTGCTGCGCCGGACGCGGAGGGAACGAGGGTGGGGTTGGAGGGGGATAGCGACTTGTTGAGCGAGGAGGACGAGGAGTACACTGAGATCTGACAAGGGTTTGGTTTGGGAGAGGTGGTTGGTGTTGGGAGGGAGGTCGGGTTTACGTTTTTGTGATACCAGTCTCGTGTTTCGTAAACATACCTACTCGACACGTCCGCTCTACTCGTAAATGCCAAACGGCACGACATACTTGACTTTCTTATCGTCGTCCCCGCGCGTAACCCGCCCATCATCGTCGTAGAAAGTAATCCTAATCTCCGGTGGTTCTAGCGGAGACGGTGGTTCCTCCCTTCGCCGAGCCTGCTCGGCAATCGCCATCCGTTCTTCCCGTGAGTGCAGGGCACAGTAAGGCAACGGCAGGCTCATCCTTCTCGCGAAAGAGCTCCGCTTGTCTGCCGTTGGCGACGGCGTCTCGGGTCCCACCAGCGTTGTCGAGCCCACGGATCCGATGTCGCCTCTCTGGTGCTTCGCTTTCCCAGACGATGTGGTCGTTGTAGCCTCGGCGTTCTCCACGCGAGGCAAGATCATCCGGTGTTTCGGCACCTCATGCGACCCCTCGACACACCGTGGTAGGACCCGAGCAACCAGCGGGCGCAGTGCGATGAGGCAAGCGCAGATGATTCCGACATTGGCTTCGACGACACTCCAGCTAATGGCGCGAATGCCCGATTTGATGTATTCGCCTTCCGACGATGCTGCGAGAACTGTGCCAAGCCGGACTAGCGAGACTGCGCAGACGAAGAAGCCAAGCAGAAAGACCAGGACGAGCGAGCACTTCTGCTTTCGTGGGAGGTTCAGGCTAGCAATCGAGGGGACTGGCAATATGAGGACTACGAAGTCCAAGATGATATCGATGGTGGCTACGGAAATCCAATAAGATTGAGCTGATGCGCAGTGACCTGGCATCGATGGGTACCAGAGCTTCGCGACAGGGCTGCAGAGTAAAGTCCCACCAAGGATACCCCAGAGGCCTGCCGGTAGAAGCAGGAAGAGGAGGATGTAGCAGAGGATTCTGGTGGGCCGGCCGCTGAAGATACGGAGGTATTGCATGAGGATGCTGACTTTGGTCACGTTGACGCAGATGGCCCAGACGTTGTTGTTGGCGACGACGAGTTTGGTCACGTCTGCACTGCGTACAGCGAGGGCCACGGCGTCCGTGGAGATGATGCCTACGCCGTTGTGGACTGCCAGGGAGATGATTATGAGCATTGCCCAAGCAAGCATCTGCTGGCTGTTAGCAAATGCCCGTTAGTCACGTTGGGGCGTGTCGGAGTACCAGTGAGAACAAGATGACAATATCATCCCAGCCGACACAGCGGACGATCCTGCAGCGAGTATACCATCGCAAGGTAACGACAGAGGTGGACAGGATCACGACCGCGATCGTAGGGCTTAGTGCTTGCCAGCCGATGTCTTGAGCGCCGAATCGGGCACGTTTGGCTGCTCCGGCTCTAGCGGCAGTGTCGTCGACGTCCTCCTCGAACATGCTGGTGTCGGTCCTGCTTCGTTAAAGCGCCAGTGAGAACGTCTCTGCCGGCCTGGAGAAGGCGTCGCGGTGTGGAGGATGCCATCTTGCGTGCGATGCAAAAGCAGGCAAAGGAAAGTCCCAGCAGCTCTCCCCGCGCAGAGGGGAGGAGTTTGGGTGGGTGTTCCAGTGTACTGGGTGGATCGGTGAGCTCAAGGCCGTTGTTGCTGACCATCCAGACGGAAGCGCGGGGATGGGTCCATCCAAAGTCGGGCGTGGGCATTCGGACGATTGAGTTTGAACTCAAGAGTGTCTGCACCAAACGCCGTTTCATGAGCTCCAGCAGTCTCCCATGGTAATGGGTGGAGTGGTCGTTCGATTAATTACGCGTCTCCGCGACCACTGAAGCGCATCGCAGTGTTGATGCCCGTGTCTTTCAATAACTTCTGTCGTCAATCTTGACACTCAATGACCGTGTGACTCGTCGGAAATCGTCCTCGAAGCTACGTTTGATGCGACCGGCGACGAACAAGTACTTGTCGGTAGCTGAACACGTTGGAAAAGCGCCCTTTTCACTTCAAGATACGCTGCAATCACAAGATCATGCCGTCTTGGCGAGTGGTTCAATCCGGTAGCCTTCAGGGGAACGGAGCCGTTCCATTGTCTGATTACGGAGGCATCTTCCTGAGCCATGTATCGATGAGTGCTATTCGACACCGTTTCCGAGAGGCTAGGCTTGGTATGCATGTGGAAGTCAGCATTCTCTGCTTCATCGTTAGCATGGTCCGTCTCCATGCTAGAGCAATGGTTGTTGCATCCGCTCTGCCTGGTAAAGGATGTACGAGGAGAAGTCATGCCAGACGAAGAAGAACTGTGCAAGGGTGGCTATGCTGTTCGTGTGAGGGAGACACAACGTACTTAAGCTGCAGCATGGCACCTTTCAGAACGATGCAATTGACCATGTGCACAACGATCGAGCAAATCTTCAAACCCCAGAACAAAATGCAGGATTCCAACTCACGACTGCTCAAATCGACGACATCATGCTTCATCAACACCACAGTGCTGTAGGCGCGACCGCCGTGGCGCTGCGTCTGAATCGTAAAGCTGGCCGGAGTTGGACCACTTCATCGCGATAGCGCCGGTCAAGTCTCCTGAGCTGCGGACTAGATTGGACGATACGGGCGACGCGGCCGCCGTGGCAGCTCGGTGCCGTAGATTTGTTGACAAATACACATGTTCATCGCCCGTGCCCTGGCGAGCGCCCACGCCAAAGCACGTACGAAGATCGCAGAAGCAGGTGACGTCCCCAGGAGTTTGATGACAGGATTTGCAGGGATGATATTCCAAATATCATGCACGGCCGTTGGAGGAGGCGTGAGGGTTGGGCACCAGGTGTACATATGACAGATCCGACACCATGGCACCAAACCCCAGCGTCGCTGCAATTCACGCCTTTGGTGTGTGGGTGTGTGTGAAAACCTGTGTGTTGGCCTGCAAATGGGCGAATCTGGCGAGTGGCTGTCGCGCGTAGGATCGTGGCGGGAGAACGAAGGCAGCGAGGACCGCCAATCTTTGCTGCTGTGCTCGAGGTTGACAAATGCCAATATGGTCGCCGTCATCATCGAGCTTGGCCAAATGCATGACCGTGGCCACTTGAATCATTCCTGCGTCGTATCGAGCAAGTGTACGGACAGCACCATAGCATCGAGCGATCGCGCGCTTCGGGGGCGCTGGGCGGAGCAAGGCCGGCCTTGCTGACCACGGCCATAGCGTTCAAGAAACCCGAAACGCCTCTCTGCGCATTGGATTGCCGCATGATGTTCGCAGTGGGGAGGCATGATGGAGTCTTGGTGTTTTGAATGTCTGATGTTTAGATGCCGAGGGGGGCTTCAGGGTTAGGCACCCCGGCAGGCGGGAGCCTCGCGCGTAGAAGTGACGCAACTGCCGCATGCCTAGCTAACTTGACGCGCAAGGCCAGAATGCGATGCTAAGTGATTTGATACAATAATGTAATATCAGAAGCAAAACAGGCGCTCGTCGCCCCCGAATAGATCTCGACAATGTCGTCTGAGCAGAGACAGAATGCCATCGCCGAGTCGGTTCAGCATGGCCTGCTTAAAGCTGGCGAGAAACAGACCTGGGGAGGCTGGATCGGGGGCTACTTCTCTATTAATTGCCTAGATTTCGAGCCCGTCGAGGCTGAGGAGTTTCGTAAGCTGAGAGAGGCATGGGGTATCAAGGAGGATGACTATCGTGCCAGCTTCGAGGGCTCCGATGCTCTGAAGGCGATGGGCGACATGGGCTACAGTGGGAGCACCTTTTTCCACACAGCTGATGGTGGCTACCTTGTCAAGAGCATTCCCCGGCATTTTGGTGAGTCTAATCTTCTGCAGGCAAGGCCTCGAGGCGCTGATCAATTTAGAGCATTCGTTTTTCAAGGATGACCTGCTACACCCATATTCTAGGTACATGCAGGGTGAGCCTGGCAGTCTCCTGGTCCGGATCACCGACTTCCTGGAATGCTCTCAGCATAGCCTCGGATCGCTCATTGGATCGGCGCCAAGTCACCACATCATCATGGAGAACATCATGTACGGCCAGGACAAAGCCAAAGAAGCTGGCGATGAGCAGAAGTGGCAACACTGGGATTTGAAGCCCATGAGCTACTTCTATCCCGAACGAGACGTAGCCGGCGGGGCACTGTCTAGTGAAGCGACGAAGAGCAAGCTAGCGGACGAGTTCGACGAGCAGATCGTCCTTAGTATCGATCAGGAGGCCGAGTTCCGCACGCAGCTCGAGAAAGACACAAAGCTTCTCGCGGACTGCAATGCTGTGGACTACTCGCTCTTTCTCGTCCGCATCCCGCTGGCGAAGAAACACGATATTGCAGAGCAGCCAAGCGACACTCAAGGAGGGTCCCTGCCGCCTAATGAGCCGCCATTCGTGCCTCCATCTCCGCCGAGCTGGCGGACTGGTATTACCTCGGCCGATGGACAGTATGCGTATCGCGCTGCGGTTCTGGACTTTTTCTGGGCAAAGCACACGGTACATGCCAAAGCCATGACCGGACTCATCAACGCGTACAATGCAATCGACCGGCAAGGACCGATGAGTGTGACGACTGATGCGCCTGAATACCGTCAGCGATTCTTGAACATGTGCAAGGAGATAGTCGAGATCCGGGCTGAAGACTGAGGGGAGAGTGTCGCTGGCGTGGTTTTCCATGTTCTGTGGTGTTGACTTTTCATCTAAACACCTGTCGCATTGAATTATGTTCCTGGACCAAGGTTGACGGTCCATCTTCTCGTCTTGTCCCACCTCTCAATCGCTGTGCCTCGACACGAACCACTCCACTAGCCCCGAGCCTCGTCCAGCCTTGCAGCGGTGTTGCCGAAACCAGCCGCCCCCGGCGCAAATCTCGGGTCTGCCCCAGGATTTGATAACGTGCGATTTTCACCCGCAGTTGCACAATCCTTCACCTCGTCGCTCGCCTACAAGCACACTGATCGTACAAAAGCCTTCCGGTCTTTTCTTGAAGCTGCCGCATGATCTGTACAACTCACATGCAATAATGCAAGTCCTCAGCCGGCCGCTGGTGCGGCAAGTAGCTGCACGCCGCTCAGTATCAGTCACATCCAGTCGCTCCCTCACGAGCAGCACGCCTGCTCTCGTCCAGCGATCCGCACAACCCCCCGCTCGCCGGCGACAGTATGTCCGGCAGTATGCCACCGCTCGGCACTCCGACGACGGCTCTGCTAGGAGCGCCGTCATCAACGTCCTAAACAACATCGCCAGCAAGCGCGAGGTCCAGCAGTATCTGGCGCAGTTCACTTCGGTCTCGTCCCAGCAGTTCGCGGTCATCAAGGTCGGCGGAGCTATTCTGACAGACTATCTTGACCAGCTATGCGCGTCCCTCCGCAACTTAAAGGAGATGGGCCTTTATCCCGTCCTGATCCACGGTGCAGGCCCGCAGCTGAACAAGCAACTACAGGAGGCAGGTGTGGAGCCGAGGTACAACGAGGGCATCCGGATCACGGACGGCAAGACGCTGGGTGTGGCGCGGAAGCTCTTCCTGCAAGAGAACCTGAAGCTGGTGAATGCTTTGGAAGACTTCGGTGTCCGCGCCATGCCGATCACATCTGGCGTACTCATTGCAGACTACAAGGACAAGGAGACGTACGAGTACGTTGGCGAGGTCAACAAAGTCAATGTCGAGAGCATCAAGTCCGCGATTGCAAATGGCTACATTCCCGTACTCACTTGCATGGCCGAGTCAGAGGATGGCCAGGTGCTGAATGTCAACGCGGATAAGGCAGCGGCAGAGCTTGCCCGAGCTCTAGTGCCGTTGAAGATGGACCGTCAACCTTGGTCCAGG
>DAHZQE010000409.1:0-10729 GCA_027409005.1 Ferrimicrobium sp.
GGGGACGACGCCACCGGAGACCCAGAGTCGCTCGCTGGAAAGATCAGATTGGGCGATATGGGGTCGAGGACAGCGCGAGAAGCCGCGCCAGCTAGACCGATGCACCAGGAAGCGCCGCGTAAACGGAAGAGAGACCAGGACCTGCAGAGCACGAGGGCCGCTGGGATTTTAAGCCAGGCGGATCTGAATATTGAGGGTCTGAGATATCGGCCACGGACAGCGGCGACCAAAGATGTCTATGACCTGATCGCAACTGAGGTGGCCAGGAAAATGGGTGGCGACTACGGTCTGGCAATTACTGCATCCGCCACCGACTCGATTCTCGAATATCTAAAAGACGAGAGTCTGAAGGATTTGGACAAGAAGCGGGCGATTGACGACATCCTTGGCATTACTCTAAGCAGCAAGGAGTTCAACCAGCTGGTCAACTTGGGCAAGAAGATAACGGACTACGACGCGCAGGATGAAGACGAGGATATGGATGGCGACGATGCCAATGGTGGCGACTTGGATGAGCGCAATGGTGTCGCCGTTGACTTCGGCGACGAAGACGAAGAAGATGAGGGCGCGAAAACCTTTGAGGTGCGGGACGAAGACGAGGAATCGGAGGATGAACTGGCCATGGGCACCGATGAAGTTGTGGGTGACGAGGCTGAACCTCCAGCTACAGCGACTGCAGGCGGGGGAGATGAAGAGACGGAGGATGATGCGATAGTCATCGAGAATCGGCGGCAGCAGGCTGCACGAGAAGATGAAGATCCCAACATTGTGCCGGCACATGAGATCGATGCGTACTGGCTGCAGCGGCAGATTGGTCAAATTTATGACGATGCGCACATACAGTCAGAGAAGACGAATGCAGCGGAGACAATCATGGGTGGAAAGGACGAGTCAGGCGAGGAGCTTCCGCTGCGCGAGGTAGAGAACGACTTGATGGAGCTGTTTGATTACGAGCATCCCGAGCTGGTAGCCAAGCTTGTCAAAAACCGCGACAAGGTCGTCTGGGTGACTCGATGGCGTAGAGCTGCGGAAGACGAAAGTGCTCGGCTGGCAATCGAGAAGGAGATGGTGAATTCTGGACATGGACGCATTCTGAAGGAGTTACGAGGGCGAGACCAGGCTCCGGCACAAGCGACGGAGGGTGCGCCCAAGCTCAAAGTGAAGCTTGACCCCATGGAGCTTGATGCGCAAGCCCCGATTAAAGAAGAGCATGAGGTCAAGGACGGCTTGGTCGGCGGTCTGCAGCCGCGCAAGACACTCAATCTGGAGGATCTGAAGTTTGATCAGGGCAACCACTTAATGACGAACTCGAACGTCAAGCTTCCGCAAGGCTCGACGAAGCGCACCTTCAAGGGCTACGAGGAGATCCACGTACCTGCGCCGAAGAAGAATACCGATAACAGCGCACTTATCCCAACCTCTTCGTTGCCAGCTTGGGCTCGCGCTGGTTTTGGTAGTGCGCCTTCTCTGAACCGCATCCAGACCCAGTGCTATCCGTCTGCCTTCGAGGACGATGGCAACATGCTGGTTTGTGCACCGACTGGTTCCGGTAAGACGAACGTGGCGATGCTGGCCATGCTTCGCGAGATCGGAAAGCATCGAAACCCGGAGACCGGCGACATCAACCTGGACGAGTTCAAGATCATCTATATTGCGCCGCTGAAAGCTCTGGTACAGGAGCAAGTAGGAAATTTCGGCAAACGTCTCGAATCTTACGGCATCCAGGTAGCCGAGTTGACTGGTGATCGTCAGCTCACGAAGCAACAGATCGGTGAGACGAATGTTATTGTCACAACGCCGGAGAAGTGGGATGTCATCACACGCAAGGCTACTGACACCAGCTATACCAATTTGGTACGGCTGATTTGTATCGACGAGATCCACTTGCTGCACGACGATCGTGGACCTGTGCTGGAAAGCATCATCTCACGCACAATCCGCCGGCAAGAGCAGATTGGCGATGCTGTCCGTATCGTCGGTCTGTCCGCAACGCTGCCGAATTACCGGGATGTTGCAACATTCCTTCGAGTCGACCCGCAGAAAGGCCTCTTCCACTTCGATGGCTCCTTCCGCCCCTGTCCACTTCGGCAAGAATTCGTCGGCGTTACGGATAAGAAGGCTATTAAGCAGCTGAAGACGATGAACGATGTCTGCTACAACAAAGTCCTAGAGCATGTGGGACAGAACAAGAATCAGATGTTGATCTTCTGTCATTCAAGAAAGGAAACTGCGAAGACTGCGAAGTACATTCGTGACAAAGCTCTCGAAGCTGAGACGATAGGCCAGATCCTGCGCGTCGACGCAGCCAGTCGGGAAATTCTGAGGGAAGAGTCGGAGCAAGTCACCAATGCCGATCTCAAAGATGTCCTACCGTATGGCTTTGGTATCCACCATGCCGGCATGACTCGAGCAGACCGGACTGCGGTTGAGGATCTCTTTGCAGACGGCGCAATCCAGGTACTAGTGTGCACAGCGACGTTGGCCTGGGGTGTCAATTTGCCCGCACACACCGTTATCATCAAAGGCACCCAGATCTACTCTCCGGAAAAGGGGAGTTGGGTAGAGCTGTCACCACAGGACGTGTTGCAAATGCTCGGACGTGCCGGACGACCGCAGTACGACAGCTACGGCGAGGGTATCATCATCACCACCCAGTCAGAGCTGCAGTACTACTTGTCTCTCATGAATCAGCAGCTGCCCATCGAATCTCAGCTCGTCAGCAAGCTCGCAGATAATTTGAACGCCGAGATTGTTTTGGGCAATGTGCGGACACGAGACGAAGGTGTGGACTGGCTCGGCTACACTTATCTTTTCGTCCGGATGCTGCGATCACCAGCGCTGTATCAAGTCGGCGCAGACTACGACGATGACGAGACATTGGAGCAAAAGCGTGTCGACTTGATCCACTCGGCCGCTGTCGTCTTGGAGAAGGCAAGCTTGGTGAAGTATGACAGAAAAGCCGGACGTCTGCAATCTACGGACCTCGGACGCATTGCTTCGCACTACTACATCACGCACAACAGCATGCTCACGTACAACATGCACATCCAGGCCTCAGTCACGCCCATCGAACTCTTCCGCGTGTTTGCGCTGAGCGAGGAGTTCAAGTACATCCCTGTGAGGCAAGACGAGAAGCTGGAACTCGCGAAGCTGCTTCAGCGTGTACCAATCCCAGTCAAAGAGACTATCGATGAGCCGCACTGCAAGATCAACGTCCTGCTCCAAGCATACGTCAGCAGACTGAAGCTGGAAGGTCTTGCACTCATGGCGGATCTCGTGTACGTCACGCAATCCGCCGGCCGGATATTGCGTGCAATGTTCGAAATCGCACTCAAGAAGGGCTGGGCAAGCGTTGCAAAGGATGCGCTTGATCTTTGCAAGACGGCTGAGAAGAGGATGTGGCCGACAATGACGCCGCTACGGCAATTTCCCGAATGCAGCCCGGATATCATCAAGAAGGCAGAGCGGATCGATGTGCCGTGGCAGAATTACTTTGACCTTGATCCGCCACGCATGGGTGAATTGCTTGGAATGCAGAGACAGGGCCGACAAGTTCGCAGTCTGGTTGCAAAGTTCCCTCGGCTTGAGATCAGTGCACAAGTTCAGCCGGTCACAAGAAGTATGCTCCGTGTCGAGCTGACCTTAACACCCAAGTTTGAATGGGACGATGAGCTTCATGGCAAAGCTGAGGGCTGGTGGATCTTGGTCGAGGACTGCGATGGGGAAGGGATTCTGTTTCACGACCAGTTCCTCTTGCGAAGGGAGTACGCCACTGCCGAGATGAACGAGCATATTGTCGAATTCACTGTCCCGATCCAGGAGCCGATGCCGCCGAATTACTTCATCACTGTCGTCAGCGACAGGTGGATGCATGCGGAGAGCAAGCTTGCGCTGTCGTTCCAGAAGCTGGTACTTCCTGAGAAATTCCCGCCTCATACTCAGCTACTTGATCTGCAGCCTCTGCCCGTTGCGGCGCTCAAGCGGCAAGATTACGTTGACCTCTACCCAGACTGGCAGCAGTTCAATCGGATACAGACGCAGACCTTCAACTCCCTTTTCCAGTCGGACGACAATGTCTTCGTTGGATCGCCCACAGGCAGTGGCAAGACTGTGTGCGCCGAGTTCGCGCTTCTGAGACACTGGACCAAGGCCGACTCCGGCAAGGCTGTTTATATTGCGCCTTTCCAGGAACAGGTCGACATGCGGTGTAAAGCATGGCAGTCCCGACTCAGTGGTGTGGCGGGTGGCAAAGAGATTGTCAAGCTCGTCGGCGAGACGGCTGCGGACCTCAGGTTGCTCGACCGAGGAGACCTCATCCTTGCCACCCCGGCGCAGTGGGACATGCTGTCCAGACAGTGGCAACGTCGGAAGAATGTCCAGAACGTCAAGCTCATCATCGCGGACGACTTGCATATGCTTGGCGGCCACGGCGGCTATATGTACGAAGCCGTGGTCTCACGCTCTCAGGCTATTGCCGCTCAGCTTGAGAATGGCTTGCGGCTGGTCGGACTAAGCGTGTCTCTATCGAACGCACGTGATATCGGCGAGTGGATCGGTGCCAGCAAGCACACCATTTACAATTTCAGCCCGCATGTGAGGCCAATTCCGTTGAACTTGCACCTGCAGACTTTCAACATCCCGCATTTCCCGAGTCTGATGCTCGCGATGACGAAGCCGACATATCAGGCGATTCTACAATACGCTGCAGAGAAGCCAGCAATGGTTTTCGTGCCCAGTCGGAAGCAGGTACGCGCCACTGCGCAAGACCTCCTGGCAGCTTGCGTGGCGGACGACGACGAAGATCGCTTCTTGCAGGCTGATGCCGAGCAGCTCGAGCCGATTTTGTCTCGGGTCAAGGAGCGCAGTCTGGCGGAGAGCTTGCGGCACGGAATTGCGTACTTCCATGAAGGACTTGCCGATGCCGACAAGCGCATCGTTGAGTCTCTCTTCACTCAAGGCGCAGTACAGGTCATACTTGTGTCGCGTGACTGCTGCTGGGAAGTTCAGAGTGTGGCGCACCTCGTCGTCGTCATGGGCACGCAATTCTTTGAAGGAAGGGAGCATCGATACCTTGACTACCCTATCTCGGAAGTGCTGCAGATGTTTGGCAAGGCTGGACGTCCCGGGGTCGATAAAGACTGCCGCGGTGTCTTGATGTGTCCTGATGTGAAGAGGAACTACTACCGCAAATTCTTGGGCGAGGCACTCCCCATTGAAAGCCAGCTGCAGTCGTACATGCACGATGCCTTCGTAACGGATATTTCGACCAAGACAATCGAAAGTACCCAAGACGCCGTTGACTGGACTACATACACCTACTTCTACCGCCGCTTGCTGGCAAACCCATCATTCTACGGTCTTGAAGACACAACTCACCAAGGCTTGAGCGCATATCTGTCCGAGCAAGTCGAGCAGACGCTCAAGGATCTCTCGGACGCCAAACTGATTGAGCTCGACGAGGACGAAGATACGGTCACACCGCTGAACCCAGCAATGATCGCTGCGTATTACAATATCTCGTTTATCACGATGCAGACTCTTCTCCTCTCACTCAAGCGCACCACCAAGCTCAAGGGCATCCTGGAGATTGTGACCGCTGCCACCGAGTTCGAAGACATCCAAATCCGGCGGCACGAGGAGGGCGTACTGCAGCGTATCTACGACCGAGTGCCTGTGAAGCTCGCAGAGACCAACTTCGAGTCACCTCATTTCAAGGCTTTTGTTCTGCTACAGGCACATTTCTCGCGTATGTCACTGCCAAGTGATTTAGCCAAAGATCAAGACATGATCCTGAGAAAGGTCTTGAATCTTCTAAGCGCTTGCGTGGACGTGTTGTCATCCGAAGGCCACCTGAACGCCATGTCAGCCATGGAGATCAGCCAGATGGTCGTCCAAGCGATGTGGGATCGTGACAGCCCGCTCAAGCAGATCCCTCACTTCGAGGACAGTGTCGTCGAAGCGTGCAACCGGCACGGCATCAAGGACATTTTCGAGTTTATGGAGGCCATGGATCCGAGCGAGAACAAAGATTACGGCGCTCTGGTCAAGGCAATGGGCTTGAACAACAATCAGCTTGCAGATGCCGCACGTTTCACCAACGAGCGGTATCCCAACATGGATCTCTCATTCGAGCTGGAAGACCCAGAAAATGTCGTTGCCGGGTCGCCATCTGTGCTTACTGTGGCTGTTGAGCGACAGCTCGAGGAGGACGAAGAGCCGAACTTGCAGGTTCATGCTCCTTTCTATCCGGCCGAGAAGACCGAGAACTGGTGGATCGTCGTAGGTGAAGAGAAGAGTAAGACACTGTTAGCGATCAAGCGGGTCACAATCACGAGGACACTGAAGACAAAACTGGAGATTGTCGTGCCGGAGCCGGGCAAGCATGAGCTCACGTTGTTCTTGATGAGTGACAGCTACGTGGGCGTAGACCAGGCCCCTACGTTTGAAGTAGACGCCGCTGAGGGTATGGATGAGGACGAAGAGGAAGAGGACGAGGAGTGATGACTGCATTGAACGTCATTGTAAGCTACTGGAAAATGTAGACTATAGAAATATCAGCTGTCCAAGTTTTCCACTTTTTTTCCACCCTGTGCCCCATTTTACGAGCCGGCAATCGAGGGGGTCACCATTGCGGGGTACACTTTCGCGTTACGAGCGGCGGTCGTATTGAATCTCGGGAAGATGAGAGTGCTGTCAGCCCCGAGCAGGTATGTACTTAGCACCATTCGACTTGATCACATACGTCTGGTCTTCGTCCAACACGGGCTGGTCATGCATGCTACCAAGGACCTGTAAGGTCTGTCAGACTGATAGGGGCCCGTGATGCCTACGCCAAGACTCACACCTTGATTCAGCACTGACAAGCTTCCTCCATCGGTTGCATTGAGGGATATGTAGCCACTGTAGCCCGCAAGTCTGCTCTCGTCCAAGTCAGCTATAGGTGTCAAGTCTAGCTGGTGGCAAAGTGGTGATGTCTTCCGCGAAGACGACCTGAGCATATGATGCCACCAGCTCGTTGGGAGAAAGGTCGGGATGTCCGCTCGGGTTCGCTGGGAGAGTGTGGGCGGTCGCAGCGCCTCCGTTGGAGAAGTCGTGGCAGATCTCGTCGTCCCCGAAATTGGAGATGGTAAAGGTCATGCTGGGCTGAAAGTGGTCGATGTCATTTCAGGCGAGGCTAGACACTCGGAGGACAGTCCGACTGTGAGCGGCATCAGAGGCTTGCTTGAGACCGGCGCCTTGTTGGGACACCGGTGGGAGATGACTGTGAGTCTTTTGTGCCATCGTCGAACAGATTGGAATTGGCATTTGCAGGTAGGACATCCTTGACCGTGGCGAAGACCTTCGCCACGATCAGCGAATGAGCGTACTGCGCTTCTGACTTAACTTGTTCGCTTCCCACGTACACTGCATAGAAATGAAAAAAGGCACAAACTTGTAAGACCTAACCAGTCCAGGTTGGCGTACCCGGAATATGCGAGATCTTGAAAGTCTGGCACTCATTGCTCCCAAACTTCATTTCCCCGACGCCATCAGTAACGCCTCCAATGTTCGCGCATAGGTAGTGGAACTGCGCCTCGCAGTAATTCCAAGGCACCCAAACGCTATTGCTTGGGCAGTTGTTATTCAGGATCTGAGCCAGGTAGCCCTGGTACTGGACACCCTTCTGGGTCCAGTCTGTGCCTACAGTGATCCCGTTGGCGTCTCCAGATCCCGGACCATTGCAGAGGGCGTCAATGGCCACATTCGCCCATGGGTTCTTTCCTCCACAGGTCGCAGCGTTCATCCAATCAAGGGTGACCATAAGGTCGGAGGAGACGGTGTTGCCTGTCACAGCGACGGCCTCGGCCCGGGCGGCGAGAGTGGCTGCGAGGGCCAGCGTGGTGGTATAAGTCGTGAAAAGCATCGTGCTGGTTGTTTTGTCCGCGGTCGTATTATTACAATGTTATACAGAGATATAATGAATAGTAGTGTGAGTAGAGGGTGGCAGCAGGTCCGGACGTACAGAGCTTTAAGCGCATAATGCTCAAGAGATGTTAGACAAAGAAAGGCATCAGGAACAGAGAAACAACAATACCTTGCTTTGTGCGCAATTGATCGCACTGACAAAGCAAATGCTCGCGGTTGCTTTGGGCACAAATGGCAGGAGAGAAGCAGGGCGCCAACAGTGATGGTATTCGATGGGCGCATAGCAGCAGTGTAGCGACGAGCATTGCCTATAGTTCGTCCCTCTTCCGTACTCGATGCTTCTCATCTTCCACATCAGCCTCGAACGCCTTCTTCTTCGGGTTCTTCGGGATGTCTCCTCGATCCTGTAGAATCGTTCCGTCTCCCCGTCTTTGCTTCTCGCTGTCCTCCGCCATCTTGGCAATCTTCTCACTCTCTGCGCCAGCCAGCGTGCCGGCCTTACCCCTCTTCGCCCCCGCGCCGCCCATGCCAGCTGGGACTCCCGCACCACTCTGAATGGCCTCGCGCTCTGACATTGCCAGGCTGGGAGGTCCGCCAGTCGCACTGCGGTGGACGATCAACGGGGGTCGAGAAGTGTTTTGCGTTACTTTCAAGCCTCCGACGGGCGCTGGTCGTGTCGTGATGATGCCAGTAGCAGTCAGGAACAGCCAGAAGGGCTTGAGTATGAGCCAGCGGAATGCGAAGCTCGCGAGGCTCCACAGGAACAGAGGTAGCTTAATAAATGGCCCGTACAGCAGACGGCGAAATATGAGCCACACGAGGACAGTGCAGAGGATATAGAATGCGGTCTCCAGATACCAAGTGTCGCTCTTTTGACTGCGCAGAAGGGTGCCGAGCAAATTCCGTGAATTGGTGAGGATCGAATCGAGATTGGTGTAATGCTCTCCCAGTTCGGCAAGTGCCGCAGTAGACTGGTCAAATGTTTCTTGCGCGAAGCGAGACCGACTAAGCTCTGTGGAAAGAAGGTTGTAAGTCCGTCTTAATGAGGCCGTGACGTCCGTAGATGCACCAAGGATCTGCTCGTCTCTGCTCAGCTGCTTTTGCTGCTGTTTCCGTGATCGGCCGGCGAAGAGGTCCGGTGTTCCTCGCCCACTGTCACCGTTACTCACAGGCTCAGGAGGCGCCGTCAAGTTCTTGAAAACAATCTCACGTTCTCTCCTTTTCGCCTCTTCACTTGCTCTCTTGGCACTGAGCTGTGCCTTCCTGAACCTCCCGCGACTGTGGCCTAAGTCCTCCTCCAGTCGTAAAACGTGAGTGCTCAACCGCGCCTTCTCCCGATCGCGCTCGCTGTCCTTCCGCTTGTGGAGTGTAGAAGTCGCAGCAATGTCTTCAGTCTCCTGCTTCAGCAACTCGACATCTTCCTCCAGCTGCTTGAGGCTGTCGTGGATGTCCTGTGCAAGTTCTATGCGAACGGTATCTTCGTCCTCGTCCAGAGGCTCGCTTCCGGGCTGAAAGCTCAGATGCGCAAGACGGGCAATAAGAGCGTTCGTCTGCTTAAGCGTCTCGGACAAGCGTGTCAATTGCTGCGAGAGCTGCGCAAGCGACATGTTTGGGATGCCGCCGCGTACAGGAGATGTCTATTGATGCTCTGCCCCGCCTCGCCCAATTCTTTGTCGGCGGCATCGTCATTGCTCCAGCTGTCACTTGGAGTCGCGCTAGTGCTGCTGACTAACAAAGGCATCCATTCTCACCTGTTGGACGGGCTGCCCTCTGTTCGCCAGCTGACGAGCCCAGTGTGTCCCCAAACCCTGTGCGAGGCAGGACGCTCCAACACTATGGTCCATACTGCCTCTGGCGGCGGTGGCATGGTGACATCTGCGTGCTTCGGCTTTCGGCACAAAGATCTGGGTCATCCCGAACCGGCAATGTTCGACGTAGAACCTCGGTAATTTATGGTAGCAGTGTGTGCCACTCTGAACGTGGCCGATACAGGCGCCAAATCTTCGTATATGCGATTCTTCGTCAGCATACTCTTTGGGCATTCGTGGCGACCTCCCGTCTCGGAACTTCCGTTCGCTCTCCTGTCTCATTATATCGTTGCAGGTCACGAGCTACTGTCTTTTCAGTGTTGGTATGCGGTGGAAGTCGCCCCATCCTGATCTTCAAAGTAAGGCTGAAGGAGACGAAGCTCGACCAAGGCAGTCAACGCTGATCATTTCCACAGTCCCGGAGCATGTGACAACATGGCAATGGGTCTTTGAGACCCCAGAATACTCGCCAGTGCTCTACGCAGCGCCGGACAATCTTGGAAGCTACATCAATGCTGCGACCAAGGAGCGCCTTGATTTCGCTTCCGTCAAGGACAAGGCTACGCATCTGAGCACCGCATTGATCCAACGGCATGGGCTCAAACCTGGAGACACTGTCTCCCTCTTCTCGACCAACACCATCTGGTATCCGGTCGCCATGTGGGCAACGGTCAGAGCTGGAGGTAGGATCAATGGCGCCTCGCCAGCTTACAATGCAGAGGAGATGACGCATGCTCTCAAGACGGCGTCGACAAAATTCCTCTTCACTCTACCGCAGTC
The DNA here is from genome assembly GCA_027409005.1 of Ferrimicrobium sp. Lineage (GTDB taxonomy): Bacteria > Actinomycetota > Acidimicrobiia > Acidimicrobiales > Acidimicrobiaceae > Ferrimicrobium. The sequence goes on from DAHZQE010000409.1 coordinate 10,494, forward strand.
ACTAGACGTAGCACTTGCCGCTGCAGAAGCTGTTGGACTCCCGCGTCGCAACGTGTTCCTTCTTGAGGGTAGTAGAGACGGCTTCACCAGCGTGAACGATCTCATCGCTGCCGGACAGCAACTCAAGGCAGCGCCTTCTTGGAGCATACCTTCTGGCAAAACGAACAAAGACGTCTGTGGCTACCTCAACTTCAGCTCTGGCACGACAGGACTGCCAAAAGCCGTCATGCTCTCGC
>DAHZQE010000426.1:0-4347 GCA_027409005.1 Ferrimicrobium sp.
ACGAGACAATACTCCAAGGGATTACGGCCATCGACGATGTTGCAATTTTGGTTCGAAGGATAGACGATGGATCACTCACCGCAGAAACGGTGTGCAGGGCGTACATCAAGATGTAGTCTGTCAATATTACGTAAAGGTACGACATCGAGCTGATCAAATGAAGGGCATGTCGTACTCAAATCAAGGTGTGTGAATCGCGAACACAGAACCCTGTAGGTCCCAAGGTTGACAATCTCAGACCAACTCCCTGACCGAAGTCCGCTTCGACGAAGCCTTTAAAGAAGCCTGCCAGCTTGACGACTATCGAAAGATTCACGGCCGGCTACTTGGGCCCCTCCATGGTGTTCCGATGTCCGTGAAGGATCAATTCGACGTCCGCGGGCTCGACACCACGCTCGGCTACTGTTCTCGAGCATACCAACCAGCCACTGAGGACGGTCAAATCGTGAAGGCACTCAAGAACCTTGGAGCGATCATCATCGCGAAGACCAATTTGCCACAGAGCATAATGGTATGGGCCACGCTTGCATATTTGCATCAGTCATCACTGATTGATATCGATAGTGGTGCGAGACCGAGAATCCTCTCTGGGGCCTGACAACCAATCCCAGAAATGCCGAATTCACGCCCGGAGGCTCTTCCGGCGGAGAAGCAGCGCAACTCGCATCTCATGGCTCACTCGTCGGCTGGGGCACCGACATAGGTGGGTCTATTCGCATACCAAGCCATATGAACGGCCTATGGGGCTTCAAACCGACCAGCAAGCGTCTGAGTTACATTGGTGTGCCAGTATCAACCGAAGGGCAAGAGCACGTACCGTCTGCGGTCGGTCCGATGACAAGGTCATTGATGGCGTTGATTGATGTGCTCAAAGCTGTGATCAATCAGAGACTTTGCGATGGTGAGCATTCATGTCTGCAGTCACGAAGCAGAGACCATACCTCTTCGCGTGTCAGGACGCCCGGCTTGCCGTTAGGCGTTAGCTGTAATTATTGTCTTGCCCAAGTGCAGCCTCGGGTGCAAGGCTAGGAGGCGGCGCAAAGCGTAGCCAGCCACGAAATCGTAAAGGAGATGTTGGCGACAGGGTGACATTCAGCATGGCGTGATGGGCCTGACGAGTAACTACTACCCTCACAGGAACAAGCGGAGGCATACGTGCTCGGCCGTGTATGGGTGAAAGAGCGTGTACTCGATGTAGGAGAGGCGCAAGTAGCGCTGCTGTGGCAATGTGTGTGGTGGAGAGGCGGCGCATGCTCCTTCCCCAAAATAGACGGACCTTCTGGAAAGGCGGGATGCGGAAAGACCACGCGAAGTCTAAATGGCTGCTGTCGCCAGCACGCGCACGCCGTGATTGGCCCAGGACGTTGTCCCTTTCTCGGGGCGCGGGTATTTGCGCTTTTAACGCAGGGCAAGGGTTCACTACGCGGACAGCAGTCGAGGGGTTCAGGACACGAATACTGCTTCCCAGAAAAGTTGTCTTGACCGCTCCACACCTGCTTCCTGTTTGCGCTTGTGACTTCCTTGACACCCAGTCGCTGGCTACATCAGGTCTGTCGGAAACGATCACCTGGTCTTGTACTCCACCGCAAGACCACCACCTTTCGCTGTCAACAAACACGCTACCTTGGGAGAGTACTGGCAGAGTAGTGGCAGAGTAGTTGGCACGAAGAAGCGACACACCTACCACAATGAAAGGTACGCCATTGCTACAAAGACTCGGCCTTAAGACCATCAGCTCACCAATGCGCAGCGCTAATCCTCGTTGGCGGCTTTGGCACCCGCCTGAGGCCCTTGACCCTCACCCTGCCCAAACCCCTTGTTGAGTTTGGCAACCGACCCATGATCCTGCACCAAGTCGAGGCGCTCGCTGCGGCTGGTGTGACCGACATAGTTCTCGCCGTCAACTACCGTCCCGAGATCATGACCGCAGCGCTCAAGAAGTACGAGAAGGAGTACAATGTGAACATCACCTTCAGCGTTGAAACCGAGCCATTGGGCACCGCCGGCCCGCTCAAGCTCGCTGAGAAGATCTTGGGCAAGGATGACAGCCCCTTCTTCGTCCTGAACAGCGACATCATCTGCGATTTCCCGTTCCAACAGCTTGCAGAATTCCACAAGTCCCACGGCAACGAGGGCACGATTGTAGTCACCAAGGTCGAAGAGCCGAGCAAATATGGTGTCATCGTGCACACTCCAGACCACCCTTCCCGAATCGACCGATTCGTCGAGAAGCCCGTCGAATTCGTTGGCAACCGAATTAATGCTGGTATCTACATTCTGAACCCATTAGTGCTGAAGCGCATCGAGCTGCGCCCTACCTCAATTGAACAGGAGACTTTCCCAGCCATAGTCAAGGACGGTCAACTGCACAGCTTCGACCTCGATGGCTTCTGGATGGATGTCGGACAGCCCAAGGACTTTCTTTCTGGAACCTGCTTGTACCTCTCTTCCCTCACGAAGAAGGGCAGCAAGCTCCTCACACCGACTTCAGAGTCCTTTGTTCATGGCGGAAACGTCATGATCGATCCCTCAGCCAAAATCGGCGCAAATTGCAAGATCGGTCCCAATGTCACTATTGGCCCGAATGTAGTTGTCGGCGATGGTGTGCGGTTACAGCGCTGCGTGCTGCTGCAGGGCAGCAAGGTGAAGGAGCATGCGTGGATCAAGAGCACGATCGTTGGGTGGAACAGCACCGTAGGTCGCTGGGCACGGTTGGAAAACGTGAGTGTGTTGGGCGACGATGTGACGATTGGAGATGAGGTCTACTGCAATGGTGCAAGTGTGCTGCCGCACAAGAGCATCAAGAGTAATGTTGACAGTAAGTGCATCCACACGATCTTCGCAAGAGTTGAGCGTGGTTTGCTGACTCCAACGCAGCTCCGGCGATTATCATGTAAGCGAGTAAGCTGTCTACCGGGGTTAATGCCTGGTGTGAGCGTCTCTATTCTGCGGTGCTCTGCGGCTATTGGACATGAGCTGTGGGTACGGCATAACATGGCGTGCAAGGCGTCTTCGTGTGAAATGCCGCTTATTCGGGATCCTGCGCCAGCGGGTGGCATACTTGCATACATTACAGACATAAACGGTACGTTCCAAGCCTCGAACGTGGTTCTGTACAAACTTCTCAACGCCGCCCTCAAGATAGTTTCGTCGTCTGGCCTGCCGCCGTTATCACTTCACCGCTCCAGCACCGCAACCCTAGGACGGCTTTGATGTTGGGCGATGCGATGATTGCCGTCTCGCATGCGACTGAACTCTCGTCTCCGCTTTCATTAAGCTCCGGTACATCTTCGGGGAGAAGCTGGTGCTCGACTCGGGGTTTGCGGGGTTCCGCGTCTCCTGCCCTCTGTCGGCATCTGCGGACGCAGATTGCTCTGGCAACGGTGGTACGCTACTGATGAATCTCGTGGCAGAACGATACACAGTGAGTGCTGGTGAGTGGAGGTACAGAGATGATATGTCCTGGACAGCCTTCGAAACCGCTGCTTGACCGGTGCCAGAGATGGTGAAGTCCCGCCCACTCGGCTCAACTACATGCGAACCACGGCTCGGCACATCAATAGCCGAACCGACCTCCAACCTCACCTTAAGCTTCTCCCCACTGCGTCCGCCATATCCTCCGCCAGCCTGAGGAAGTGATTGACACCCTAACACTACGAGCTCCTCAAGCTAGGCCCACATAGTACCTGGTGCCATCGCTTGAATCATCTCGTTCTCATGGACTTCCTGCAGGCACGACGCACAATGAGTTCACCCTTCGCAGAGCTTCCCCGCAACGTCTGCACAACTTCCTGGCGATGCGAGGCAGACTGGGCTGTCTAGGAGCGGAGAATGGCTTCCTGACTACCTAGCGAGGGTGAGTCGTGGCGTAGAGGGGTGGTCAGGACGGCAATTATGGTCAGCAGGACTGTGGGAGGATGCGCCACGAGGCTTTCAGTTGGCGCCGAGGGACCGCCGTGAGGAGACTATAAATGCCCGCTCTGGGCGAAGGTAGGTACGGTCTTGTTGCTACTTGCATTTCTTGCAGACTTCGTCGTCCTTCGAGATCACTTTGCTTATCGAAAGGATGGTTTTCAAGCGGGAGAAGCTGCGGGCGGCAGCTACTCTGCTCACTGCACTTACAGCCGTTCAAGCCCAGGGTAGCACAAACAGCTGCACCATAGGTACAGGGCCAGATGCTGCCGGACCTGCTTGGATCGAGTCTGAATACGACAGCAGCCCGCCAGTCTATCCTACCCGTAAGTTTGGGCATCCAGGGGAAGAAGCTCCGACAAACCTCTGCCAGGTCTCTCTCAGGACTGACTGTTTCGCGCAAGCCTGCAAGCCCTGCGATTGCATGCCTTCGAT
>DAHZQE010000436.1:0-3337 GCA_027409005.1 Ferrimicrobium sp.
CTGCTGCTGCTGCTGCTGCTTTCGACGGTACCGACTCGGCGGTTCATGTGACGCGCGCTCGATCCTGGTAGAGGCTCCATGTCCTCTTGCAATTTCTTTGCCCACCCAGCTGGCTCCAACCTGCTATCGCCGGGTGCCATGTCCGTGAACCGAAAGTGGGCGCAGTGGTGAAGACTCGATGTGGAGAGACTTGTGCGTTTGCTGCTGTTCGTATCAGAATATTCCTGGGCTTAAATGTAATCGGCCGAGACACAAAGTAATTTTGAACTGGGAAGGAGCGGCCAACGTCATCTACTGCTGGCGCAAACGGGGGCCATCCGGGCAAGACTGTGTTCTTCAGATGTTACTGCTATATCATTCACTCACTGTGCTCTTCACCGTCCCTTGAACGTTGGTTTCCTCTTCTCCCCGAATGCCTTCAGTGCTTCCACCCGATCCTCCGTCGGGATGACCATCTCATACGCCCTGTTCTCGCTAGCCTCGCCAATTTGCCACCCATCGAGAGCTTGCTGTGCGGCTCTGATGGCTACAGGCCCACCCTCGCATATCACGAAGGCCATCTCAACTGCACGCTCCAGCACCAAGCCTCTCGCAACGCCAGGCGCTTTCTGCTGATCTTCATTGATCTCCACCATTCGGTTTGCCAGGCCGAGGAAGTACGCCTCAGCGCCATTCACTCTTCGTCCGGTCAGGATCAGATCTCTGGCGCGATTGTGTCCAATGAGGGCCGGGAGACGGTAGGTCCCTCCTGCGCCTGGAATGATCGCAAGCCGTGTCTCTGGTAAGCCGACAGAGGCAGTCGAGGCCATGACCCTGAAGTCAGTGCATAGTGCAATCTCTAACCCGCCGCCGAAGGCCGTGCTGCTGATGGCGGAGATGGTAGGGATTGGGAGGGTGGAAAGACGGCTGAAGGTGTGACGGAGGTTCTTGAGGAAGGCTGCGACGCTGTTTTACTTGTCAACCGAGCGATCTCCAGAAGCGAGGGTATGTCACGTACTCTTCCGGCGTCATGGTCAATCGCTCCTTCAAGTCGGCTCCGGCGCAAAAGGCATCGTCGCTCTCAGACGCGAGGATCAGTGCTCTCGTGCTGCCCTTTCCGCCTTCCTTGTGCAGTCCCTCTATCACGCCGCCCAGCTCAGACAGCAGCTGTCGAGACAGCGCATTGCGAGCCTTGGGTCTGTTCAGTGACAATACCGCAATACTGCCGGCATGAGGCGCAGGCACGCTGCTGATCTTTATCGTCGAAGACAAAGAGGTTGCATATCGGAGCTGCCGACCACTTGCGTTCATCCATCGCCTCCCCTGCCGTGCAGCGACTGCACGTGAACTTCCGGCGAACATTGTCGCGCCTCAAGCATAGCACTACGGTTAATTGCATCAATCATCTCAGCGCCTGGGAGACAGCCGAGTTGTGCGGATAGCCTCGGCGGAAGTGGCTGCGATCAAGCTTCCCACTTCGGCCCATCCCCTTCCGACGCTCTCATCTCCCCTGGCGACGAAAGCCCCGGCCAATCAACAACATCCTACATCGACGCCACTATCCGACGCTGACCCCGGCACGCGGACGATCTTGCGCAAGACCAAAGCCGGCATGGCCGCATGGATGCTCCGTGACGGCGTGACTGGCTGATCTGCTGTATTGGAACTTGCACTTGCGCAGACCTATACGATGGCTACCTCGAAGTAGACCAGAAAATCATCCCAGCATAACATTTCAAAGCAGCCATGGATCGAGTACAGCATCTACAACATGGCGTCGCAGAGCCGGCGGCGAGAGGTGGGTGGTCAGGCATCATCGACAATATGCGTTCCATTCGCAACCTCTCGGGCTTCGCCGTTTCAGCTCTCGGCGCCGCCCAGCAAGTCCTGAGCAGCGTGAGGAGTCCAGTGAACAGAGCATCAGCCTTTGACCTAAGCAACTCAGCGACCTGTCCCGACCCTCAGCTGTCATGCCACAACGCTTCCGCCATCTCGAATCTCTGCTGCTTCAATGCCCCAGGTGGCGCCCTGCTGCAGACCCAGTACGCTCGCTGGTTCCATTCTGTCATCCCATACTAATGACTTGCCACGCAGATTCTGGGACACCCATCCTGTGACTGGCCCATCCGACTCCTGGACCATCCACGGCCTCTGGCCCGACAATTGCGACGGCACTTACGACGCCTCTTGTGATCCATCCCGTGCCTACACCAACATTACCCGGATTCTTGAAGCCTTCGGCGCCGATGATCTTCTCTCCTATATGCAGGAGTACTGGGTCTCGGATACTGGGTCTGACGAGTCCTTCTGGGAGCATGAATGGAGCAAGCACGGAACGTGTATCTCGACGCTGGATCCGGATTGTTATACGAACTACCGGCCAACCGAGGAGGTTCCACAGTTCTTCAATCGAACAGTGAATCTGTTCAAGACCTTGCCCAGTTATGAATGGTTGTCTGATGCCGGGATTGTGCCGAGCTCGAGCGCAACGTACACGACTGCACAGATCCAGGCGGCGCTGTCTAAGAACCACGGTGGTAAGGAGGTGCATCTAGGCTGCCAGAGAGGGGCCTTGAACGAGATCTGGTACTTCTTCAACGTCCGAGGCTCGGTGCAGACCGGCACCTTTGTGCCCTCCGATCCCATAGGCTCCTCGTCCACATGCCCAAGCACAGGCATAAAGTACCTTCCCAAGTCGGACGCATCACCTGCGCCCTCTACGACTGGAGGATCATCTGCGCCTACCACTACCTCTGGCGGCTCTGCACCAACCTCTTCAGGTGGCACTTTCAGCGGCAAAGGCTTTCTGAACGTTGTCGCCAGCGGCAGCCAGAATGGCTGCATCATCTCAGCAGGCACGTGGTATACGAGCGGCACTTGTGCAACCTTCACGGCCAGCCGCTCCGAAGACGGCTTCACCCTGTCGAGCAGTAAGGGCAACTGCGGCGTTGTCAACGGCGCGTTCACTTGCGGCTCGAGCGTGGGCTCTGCGACGACATTCTCTGCGGATGGCAATTCCTTGGTGCACCAGGGAAGCAGTGCCTGGTCGGCCGATGGGGTTGCCAGTGGGCGTAAGCAGGTAACGGTGTATGCTGGGAACGAATACAGCACGGATATAGAGATCCAGTGGCAGAATCGCTAAGTCTCGATATGGGCGTAACAGATTGAATCAACACTGTCTGAAAAAAGACTAAGAGTGAAAGGTCACGTCATGCGAAATGTCTGATGCAAGGCAGCACCCGCAGCCTTGCATCCGTCTGAGAACACCGTTCCTTCCCTGTTTGGTGACCAATCACAGCGTTGCGGCCCTTCTCCTGCGCACGGACATCCATCGTTTGTACGCGACAAATCTGGTCAG
>DAHZQE010000438.1:0-6540 GCA_027409005.1 Ferrimicrobium sp.
AGCCCGATTCTATAGCCAGAGCGAGCACCCTACAACCCAAGTGGTACCACGAACCCTCTCGCAACGCCTACTGCTGCGCCACAAGCGCAAGCCTCGCCACAAGTGCCCATTATCACGACTACAGCTCCGTTTGACCCAGCAGCTTGGCGACATTTTGCGGAGAGCATGATGAGCGGAAATCCAATTCCTAATGGGCCGGGATATAGTGCTGCGCCGAGTCTGATGCCGCTTACGGAAATAAGTATGAATGGGAATGCGGCATTTGGAGGAATGGCGATGCCGGATTCGTCGAGGGATTGGCCGATGAATACGTATGCGAATTCAGGTGGGCATAACGGGCTCTGAGAACGAGAGCATAGATGAAGCCGCGATAATGCTTGACATGCTTTATGCCGTATCGATGGCGGCGAGGACCCGGTGGCGAGGGCTGTTGACGATGTCGTAAATGTGTGTATGTATGTCATTTTGGCGAATTTTCGATTCGATACCTACATAGCGAACTTGAGGCTACTTATCTGGAGCACAAGTCAGCCCAAGAGCGGGTATTCAAGTCGGCGCGACCAAGCCTGATTTCAGACGCATCCGTACCGGGAGCCATGGCGCCGCTCTTAGGCTACACCGAGAGCCTGTTGCAGCTGCCAGATGGGGCTAGCCCCATTGTCGCTCCTGCCTCGGCAAAATCGCAACTTCCTTCTCTTTCGTCACGCCTATTCCAGCTGACATGAAAAGCCTTACGATTCACGGACAGGCGCAATGACGGCTCTGGCATTGATCAAGAAAGCAGGCTGCTCTGTCCGCCCTTATCCCAGCTCTGTCTGAGTATGAGCCTTGAGTTATACCCGACCGTCAGCAGATGACACTGCCCCTCATCCACCTTCCTCATCTGGCGCCTGCAAGCTGGCGCTACCATAGAAATGTTATATTTTACTTCAGCTTGCGCTTCAGCTTCCCGATAGTAGATGCCTTTCACTCTCCTTCTCACACCCTTGACTCTTCCAGGCGTAATGCCCAACGGAGCGCCCCCTTCTACCGCCTCCCACCCAATGACCTCTACCCTCAACTTCTCGGACCCTGCGCCCCCAGGTCAGATCAGAGCATGGCCGAAGCCAAGCAGGATCGGCACAATGCCCTTCTCGCACGAGAAGACTGGCTTAAAGGGCGAGACGTACTATCTTGTCTGGGGCGACGTTAAGAACAGCGACAAGACACCATTGATCTGCGTCCATGGCGGACCAGGCGCAACACACAACTACCTCCTACCTATATCTTTGATCTACGAGGACTTTGGTATCCCGGTTGTGATGTACGACCAAATCGGATGCGGCAAAAGTACACACTTCCGGAATCTGCGAGGAGACACGAAGACCTGGACCCCTGACCTTTTCATGGACGAATTCGAAATGCTCATGGACCACTTGGGTATCAAGACATACGACTTCCTTGGCCAAAGCTGGGGAGGCATGCTTGGCGGCCAATTCGCGCTGCAACGCCAGCCCAAGAATCTGCGCAAATTGATCATTAGCGACTCCCCAAGCTCCATGATCCAATGGGTCAAGACCGCCAACCACCTGCGTACCTTGCTCCCGAAAGACGTACAGGAGACTTTGACGCGGTGCGAGAAGGAGGGCAAGACGGATACGGACGAATACGAGGAAGCAGTCATGGTGTACTACCGGCACTACGTCTGTCGCCTGAAAGACTGGCCTTCGGAGGTCAACGACGCCTTCGCCGCGCTCAAGGACGACGATACCGTATACTGGACCATGAATGGGCGGTCAGAATTCTACGTCAGTGGGAGTCTGAAGACGTGGAGTATCGATGATGGTCTGAAGAATATTACGGAGGAGACCTGTCCCGGTGGCATGTTGGTGATCAATGGATATTGGGACGAGGCGCAGGATGAGACTTGTGTCAAGTTCTTTACGGAGCCGAAGTGTAGGACCAAGTGGGTGAAGTTTGCGTTGAGCGGGCATATGCCGATGTGCGAGGAGACGGAGAGGTATGTGGCGGATCTTGGGTCTTTCCTGACGAGTGAGTAAAGGGTGCACAAGAGGCTCGTGAAGTCTGCAGAGGACACGTTCTGTGTCCGTACGAGATTCCTATCCTCGTCTCATTGCGTAGGTGCGGCTGTTGAGGCTGCGTAGGTCACCTGCTTATAGCTGGGCGAGCCATTACTTCGTATGGTCGGCGTTGACGCCGTCGCGCACTTTGGTACACTGTATCCAGTCCCTCCTCTATTGACCACCGCCTTCTTCTAGTTCGACCGAGTCCTCAAGGTTTATGCTCAGCCGCCGAGCCGCCAGCATCAGTGACTGGCCTTGGTGGCTGTGACGAGCTTTCCTTCGTCAAGCCCAGAGGAAGCTTCTCCTCCAGACTGCTCTCCTTCATACCCTCCTCCTGACCGGTGAGCAAAGTGTATACCGGTGCATCTAGCTTCTCGCGGCCTTTTAGGAAGTCAAGCTCCAGCATGAAGACATAGCCGAGCAGGGTGCCGCCCAGCTTGCGAACGAGTTGGCCTGCTGCTGCTGCCGAACCACCTGGAAGACAATTTGTCAGCTCTTGAACCTCACAGGCATTGCAGACACTGTCGCTCACCAGTCGCAATGATGTCGTCAACAATTACAACCTTCTGCCCCGGCTTGATGCTCCCCTTCTGCGCCTCAAACACATCCTCTCCGTACTCCTTCTTGTACGTCGCCGTCTCCACCTCACCAGGGAGCTTGCCCTTCTTCCGTATTGGCACGAAGCCTGCGCCCAACCTCACGGCCAACGTGGTTCCGAACAGGAAACCTCTGCTCTCCAATCCGACGAGCACATCAATGTCGCTCGCCTCACCGATCTGGGTATGGAATGCTTCGGCGCATAGTAGCTCTAGTGCTCGTATTAATCTGGAATGTAATGCGTGGTTTGCGAAAAGCGGCATGATATCCTCGAACAGAACGCCTTTGCTTGGAAAGTCTGGGTATTGCTTGAGCCCGTTGCGGAGGTTTACTTTAAGACGCTGAGTGGCTATCAGCGCTCATTCGCCAATGCATGGTATCTAGGCCAACTTACGGCGAGTTCGGAGGAACTGGCGGCAGAGGCGGCGGACTGTCCTCCTTTGGCGGCATCTTGAATAGCACCTCCGGTGTTCCCAAACGGCGGATGCGACTTTGGATGCGGAGCCGTGACCGTCGGATCAGGTTTGCCTTCCGGCGGTTTTGAAGCGGTCGACGGCTTATCAGCTCGCTGTGTACTTGCGCCCTGATTATCCGGATGGCCGTGCGGCGGATGAGACTCTTCGTAACCCACAGGTTTGCCAGACATCGCGAAGAAAAAAAGCGGAGGTGGGAGCGGAGGGAGTCAGATATTTAAAGAAATGTATCGATACGCGCGCACACAGGACACGCACAGAGCCGTGGCGCGATGACTGCTCGGGCGCGGGTAGGAAACGGAATTTTTGCCCTGACTGGCGGCGTAATGGACGTGCTTGCCTATCTTGAGCAAGGGCCTCTAGTGGGTGAAGCGTCGTGCGATTCGTCCAGAGATGGCAAAGGGGAGTGAGTACACGGGTGGTCGATGCGGTGTGATGTTTCGCGCAGGAACTACTCTGCCAGGGTGGACAGCATCCGTGGAGCTATTCGGCGCCGATGCTGTAGGCTGTCGTGTCGCCCGCCCGGAGTGGTCCTGTGCCTGCAGGTGAGACGACAGTCAGGTTACACGGAATCGTTGCGTATCTAAAACGTTGACACAGGAAAACGCGGGCGCGGAGCGGTCAAGGATGCATTTACACGTGGGAGCAGATCGAGGGACAAATGGAATGCCGTGGTGACGCTGCGGCTCCTTCACTGCTGCTTCCATCCCACCCTTTCCCGCCACCGGCATGGAGCAAGTCACGCCAATATGTCGACAAAGGCCATCTAATCCAGTGTGACGACTTGAACATATACGCTGTCTCACATGTTGTGCAGCAGTCCTTTGTCGGACCGTACCATTCTACCTGCATGTCCCATCACACCCGAAACGGGATGCTAGAGGTGGATGATCTTCGAGAATTCTTCCCTGCAAGCCATCATGCCGCTGCATACGCCGTCGAGGCTTCGAACAACTATCGGACCAATAGCGTGCTGTGGGGTGGGAAGCTGACTGCCTCGAATGTGGCGCCAGGGCATGTATGTAGCCAGCAAGGCTAGGAGTTCAACAGCAGGCAGAGCTATCTCGCACACGGAGCGGCCGACTGGTAGCAGCATCCTGCGGTTGAACGATCTAGCTACCGACAATCAACCCACACGTCATGAGCCTGGTCTGCTCGCTGGCCTTGGTGTGAGCTGTAGCCTCGAAGACTGCATCCCGCAAACGACTCGGGATGTGGGGACCACAATGCGGGCGGGGCATGCAGCTCATGTGTGCAGCAGCAGTGGGCTTGACTTGCCGTCCAGTGGCAGCAGGCCGACCATCATACTGCTCCTTGGTCTCGAAGCCGCTGGATATCCTGGTCACTATACCCAGCCTCTGCGAGCACATCCTCGGTATGCTGGCCCAGGGTTGGCGGCGTCCTTCTCACTGCGGCTCTGGAATCGCTGAACTTGACAGCCGGACCGATCCCTTTCCATTCCCCGCTGCCCACTGCGTTCCATGCTCGCGGCTGGATCATGTCTCTGGCAACCGCTTGCGGATGCTCGAAGGCCTTCTGGATGCTATTGACTGGCCCGTGAGCCAGCCCTGAGCTGTCCAGCACCTTCAGCCACTCCTCCGATGTCTTCGAGGCGAAGACGGCGTTGAAAATCTCATCCATCTGTGGTCGATGTTCGACTCTCTGAGCATTCGTTGCGTATCGCGAATCCTCAGGAAGATCGCTGCGTTCGATCAGCCGGCAAAGCGTTCGAAACTGTCGGTCATTGTTCGCTGCTAGGGCGAGCCAGACGCCGTCCTTGCACTTCCAGGTATTGTAAGGCACGATGCTCGGATGAGCTGCGCCGTATCGCTTGCCGTCAACGCCCATGTTCAACCAATTGGCACCAACATTGATGAGCAGACTCAACTGCGTCTCAAACAACGATGCCGAGATATGCTGACCTCTTCCAGTCTTCTCACGATGGTACAATGCCGCCAGGATGGCACCATGGGTGTACAGGCCGGTGCTCATGTCCGTCATGCCAAGTCCCGGTCGAACAGGTCCGCCCTCAGAATGCCCAGTGATATGCATCAACCCTCCTTCAGCAGCAGCGATGGCATCGTAGCCAGGCCGCTTGGCGTATGGGCCGTCAGAGCCGTACCCAGAGACAGAAGCGTAGATCACCCTGGGGTTGATTTCCGACAAAGCAGCGTAGCCTATGCCGAGCCTATCTGCTCCGCCGGGAACAAAGTTCTCAATCACTACATCACTCTGCTTTACCAGCTTCTTCACAACTTCCAGCGCCTTCCCTTTCTTCAAATCGAGGGTCAAGCTTCGCTTGTTTCGATTGATCGATGCGAAGTAGAAGCTGATCGGTCCAGCTTCTGGTCTCCAGGCTTCTATCTCTCCTTTGCCCAGCCACGAACGGGTTTCATCGCCTTGAACAGGCTGCTCGATCTTGATAACGTCGGCACCGTAGTCGGCCAAAGTCTGGGAGCAAAACGGACCAGCCAGGATACGGCTGAAGTCTAAAATCCGAACGCCTTTCAGCGGACCGTCTGAGCTGCCTGGTGCTGACGATGTCTCATTGTGTCTTCTCCAGGTCCTCGAAGGCGTACTTCGGCTACGAAGGCTACCTACTGGTCGCAACGCCAGGGTATCTGACAGAGCCGGCAGACCTCGGAAAGCATTCAGGCGCATCGCCATAGCGTGAACGGTTGCCTATCGCTCAGACGCGATCAGCTCCGACCTACATCTGAGGTCATTTAAAGATATAGCGAACTTAGCCAGCAAGCACAGCATTCAATGCCGTCCTCTACGGAGGAGTGCGGGGCCGGCTGAACAGGCTCCGAATTCGCAGCTGCCGTACCGAGCCTTGTGCGCAGTGCGGGGCTACTCGTGTAGATCGATGAATTACAACATCTCTGCTTCCATTGAAACGGTAGTCATACCGTTGGTTTCTAAACACTGGTGTTGGCGTCGACCATTGGGCCATGACCGCTGTTCGCAGGTTGGCGTCAATAGCCCGCAGGTCAGTTTTGCAAGCTGGTGCCACACGACCACAATGCCTCTGGAAGCAGAGCTATGACCGTCGAAGTATATTGTCGACTGCGACTGCAGCTGAATCAACGTTACAGCGCACATATATCGCGAAGGCAACGGATTATCTCCCGATCTACGCCGACTACAACGAATCTCAGACATTGGTCCGGGAATCAATTTCGAAGATCTGTGCAGACTTTCCATTAGAGTACTGGCACGATGTTGACAACAAGGCTCGCTGGCCAAGCAAATTCCAGGAGGCCGTGGCGAAAGACGGATGGCTGGGGATCATGATGCCATCTGAGTATGGCGGCAGCGAGCTAGGATTGTCAGAGGCCACTGTGATGATGCAGACCATCTCCGAGAGCGGTGCCGGCTATACAGGGAGCAGCTGCGTTCACATG
>DAHZQE010000443.1:0-5647 GCA_027409005.1 Ferrimicrobium sp.
TAGGGTCCGCGATCATCGATAGTTGCTGTGGTTCGCAGTGACCCATATGTCGGGCCCCCAACGCTGGCCCACAATCGAGCATGTGCGTTGTGTAGGGTGAACCCAGCGGGACAGGCACTCTTATTCTACAGCAAGGCCGACGCCTGGATGCCTCCGACAGCCTTGTGATCCCGCACCTCCGCTCTGATGGACAGACCACCGACATCGACGCTGGTAGCATCGTTGCTTGCTTGTCTGTTCGCAGTCTGGCTCGGGACCCAGCTGGTCGGAATCATCATGCCTAGTCATCTCAAGACCCTGCTGGGCACCATTAGGCGCAAGCCTGCGACTGCCCCGGACCACAAGACCGACAGCGAGGCTGCGGGTGTTGCGAAGCAGGAGAAGACGTCTGCTCTCCACGACCTCCTGCATTCCGGTAAGAATGCGAGGTTTATGATGGAAGCTTTGCCGCAACTGGCGTCCGGGGAGCCACTTGACGACAAGAAGCTGTTGCTGGAGAATGGGGTCTCATTGCTCCAGACACTCCCCTCAAACAGCGGCTTGAGCGCTGACATCTCCGACGGCTTCATCAAAATGCTGTACCACGATCTGCCGCACCCCTCGATCACAGTCGCCGGTCCAACAACAAAATACCGTAGGCATGATGGCGGCAATAACAATATCTGGAATCCTGAGATGGGCAAGGCTGGCATGCCGTACGCTCGTAACGTGCCTCCGATGAAGCCCAAAGGCCGCAATCTGCCTGACCCGGAGCTGGTGTTTGAGCAGCTGCTGAAGCGGCCGATGGAAGGTTTCAGAGAGCACCCGTCAGGTCTCAACCGCTTCTTCTTCTCCTTCGCCACGATTGTGGGCCAGCGTTGGGAGCCCGACATATGGGTCACTGCGAACCACAGCAACTATCGATGATCGCGGACCCTAGGTCGTCAAGGCGGCGACACGACTGGGGCGGGGATGCCTCTGCGCCGCAGACCATGGCAAATGAGACGCCCGGCAGCGGCACCCACAGGGGAAAGCTCGCTCGGATCGCTACCGCATGTGGCATGCGATGGGGTCCCCAGGACATTGGGTTGGCACGAGCATGGCAGTAGATCGCGCAAGCAGGTGGAGTGCAGGGCCCCAGCGTGCAGATCTCCCAAAAGTCCCGACAGGATGGCGTGTGGCTGGCGAGGTGCCGATCCGCCCGGCCCCGCCCTTGCCGCTGCCGATAACCCTAATCCGGAAATACGCAACCTCCATTCGACCGCCGTGCATTTGCTCCAACAGGCAAAGTCCTCGACACCGGCCAACGTGCAGCTACACTGACATTTTGCCAACGTCACGATGTGCGTCGCGTACGTTGACAATCGGCAGAGCTGGCCCAGTCGTCGAGTCCGGCGTTCTGATCTGCGGGACGATGCGAGTGGGAATGCGACCCGACGGGTGATGGGCACCGCGCCGCCAGCAAGATCGTACGAGTCCGCCTTGGTGTAGTCGTGCCCTTGTTACGTTGGGGTGTGTGACGATAGTGCGTTGGATATTTGCACACAAGATCAGCTGGGTCACACCGCTTGCGGTCCCACAGCTGACCTGCGTCCAAGACCTGCGTCCGCTTTCTGGCTGTCGAGGGGCTGTTGTAGCTCAACCCCTCCAACGTGCCTTCTGGCCACGAGTCCTGCGGCCGCCGCCGCCTCAGTACTTCAGATGGGCGGTGATGCTTCACTCCGCTTGCGCCGTCCAGCGAGCGCGATGCCTTCACCCAAGCCGCTGCCCACGCCCGAGCCATCGCCGCGCCAGAGCGAGCAGTTCTCGCGGCCAGTGAGCCAAGACATCCCTCGCTCGTCTGTATCCTACCCCCTACAGGCATCGCCTCGCCCGAAGCCGGCACAGTCGCCGCTGCAAACTCCGCTCAACGATGGATCTGGGCTGTACACGCCATTCTCAGCACAGCCTGCTTGGCCACAAGCATTGGTACCTGTGCCTGCATTCTCTTCTCTGGACTCGACGCTGGCCGATGCTTCTGTGAGCGATCAGACTCGCGAACAACCGAATGGCCTCTCTCGCGTACTTCACCCGACCAACGCCAGCCACCAATCCGCGCCATCTCAACAGGACGGCACACCACGTTCGTCTACCGAGCACTCATCCGCATACCCAATACAGATATCTCCAAGGCTCAGACCAATCCGAGATGTTTCTCCGCCTTCACCGAGAGCTTCGGAGTCATCGGAGTCAACCGCCGCCGTGTCGAGACCCGCATCTCCAATGACGCCGGGTATTCGTCAAGCCTACCCCATGCAAGAACGTCCCGAACGCCTGTCCATGTCACGTAGGCCTTCCTCCACCACCGGAACGCCCATCCTGGCCTCTGATGGTGCAGACCAACAAGATGCAAAGTTACCCAAGTATATCCGCGCTCTGAAGGACGGGACTGGTCAGCCACAGCCAGGCCGGAATATCATCGTATGCCTTGATGGAACCGGAGACAAATTTGATGGCGACAACACCAATATTGTCCACCTCGTGAGCTGTTTCAAGAAGTCCGATCCCAACCAGATATGCTATTATCAATCGGGCATTGGGACTTACGACGGGTCGGGACTTCAGAAAGGCTTCAGCGCTGCAATGGATCTGGCCGTAGCTAGTGGCTTGGGCGTCCACATCAGAGGCGCTTATCACTTTTTAATGCAGAATTATCACGAGAATGATCGCATTTGCATTTTCGGCTTCTCGCGTGGAGCGTATACTGCACGCTGCCTTGCCGGGATGGTCCATAAGGTCGGTCTTTTGCCCGCACACAACATCGAGCAAATCGACTTCGCGTATCAGTACTACAAGGACGACTCTGAACAAGGCTGGAAGATGAGCGGCGACTTCAAGCGCACCTTCTGCATGGACGTGTCGGTATACTTTATTGGCGTCTTCGACTCTGTGGCCTCGGTTGGCTTCATTCCTCGAACTCTCCCCCTCAGCAGCACGCCATTCAACAAAGCCGTTTACTTCAGGCATGCCATGTCACTGGATGAACACCGTGCCAAGTTCAAGGTCAAGCAGTTCGAGGCAAAGGACAGCATACAGCCTGATTCGCACTGGGAGAGTGTCGCTGAGCTGCACGAGCATGCGCGCCCTGGAGTGCCAGCTGCAAGCTTCAGCCCAGATCTGGGCGCGGAGGACTTCGCCAAAGATGACGATGATACGGCCTCACAAGCTGGCGCTGCTGCGCCCATGCCGCACATGACTCGTCGACAGAGAATGCAGCACGCCGAGGAGACTGATGTGCTCGAGGTCTGGTTTGCGGGAGCGCATGCCGATGTGGGCGGCGGTGCGGTGCCCAACGAGGAGCGCCATAAGCTATCCCAGATTCCTTTGCGATGGATGATACGGCAGTGCTTCGAGTGCAACACGGGAATTATCTTCAATGTGCACCATCTGGCTGAGGAAGGATTAGACGTGCATACCTTGTGGCCGGCCTATAGCTCGCTTGGCATTCCAAACCTCGGTCCAAGTCCCTCGTGGTTCGAAAGAAAACAGACCCAGGCAATCCCTCCGATCATGGGGCGAGCCTCGGTATTGAAACCCATCGACGAATCGCTGCTTGATGTCCAGATCTGGAAGGACGAAGACAAAGGGATTCTGCATCATGAATGGGTTCCGGAGCAGGTGGAGGACTACTTTGACGCTCTCTCTCCGATCAACGACCAGCTAATTCAGGCCAGAATGTGGTGGATCTTGGAGTACTGGCCCATTACCATCAGGGTCCAGCATGCCGGATCAGACGAGTGGGTGAAAGAGGTGTCGATTAATCTTGGGCGGTACAGAGCTGTGCAAGGCCGTCGTCCAAACTTGCATTGGACAGTGCAGCAGCGCATGGAGGCGGCGGGCTACAAGATCCAGGCTCGCCTTGCACGACACAGCGCTTGGCGGGTAGTAGCGTAGTTTCGGAGATATGGAACGAAGCAGGCTGTGGAATCAAACATTGCGAGTCCAGGACCATCACCCTTTCTCACTTGATGATGCTGCGCCGTGATATGGCAAATGTGACGAACCTCCCGAAATTGACTTCGCATCGGCAGCTGCCCAGTGTGGAGATCTTCCCCTGGCCGCGTTAGCGTCATGCAAGGCTTGGATCATCGGGCAGTACAGCTTTGACTTCCGACGCTGTGGGCCGCATATGCAGTGATCTACGACGATGCAGCAATGCATTGACTTGTTTGCGTAGCACGCCCGAGACGCTACGCTCCTGTCGTGCCATCATGAAAAAGTCCACTTCTGCCAGGCAAATGCAACCTGAGGTGAGCGGCGGGAGGAATTGTCTACCTCTCCATCGTCCACGACTGCGCTTTAGGGTACCAGACTCGGCGTCGTACTGTTTTGCGAACCACGATGGGTATTTTTGGCAAGCTGACAAACGACCTCGTTGACCTTTCGGTCATGGTGTGGGACGCTGCCATAGCGCTCGCCAACCTCCTGACACCCAAGCTGCGGCAAGGCGAAGTGGTGCCTCGTGGGGTGCCGGGGCACCGCGGCTCATGGCCTCCATACGTACCACCCAAAGACGGCGACTCCAGGTCAGCATGTCCGATGTTGAATGCGATGGCCAATCACGGGATCATTCCTCATGACGGAAAGAACATTTCGTTTCCCGAAATGAATCGCAAGATCCGCGAGACATTCAACTTCGCCGCCAGCTTCTGCTTCTTTGTGCCCAACTTCTCCGCTCGTTACCTGGACAAATCTTACTTCACCGACCGGTTCGACTTGGCCGATCTCAGCAAACACGCCGACGACGCCATCGAGCATGATGCAAGTCTCACCCGGCAGGATGTTGCGTTGGTCCCAGATCAAAGCAAGCCAGACCAGAAGCTTGTGAGGGAGTTGTTGGCGGAGGCGACTGGCACCCGGGCTGATGGCACCCCGTTGCTCACCACAGCGGACTTGTCTCGGGCGCTGTCGAAGCGGCGAGCAGATGCACGGCGAACCAACCCGCACTACTCGGAAAGTTTCTTCCACAACATGTTTGGTAGCGCGAAGTAAGTAAACCCCAGGCTTGCAGGATTGACGACATAATTGACCCGCTGGTAGCTCTTCCACGATGTTGACAATCTTCGGGGGAAGAGTTGAAGACCTCAGGCCGATGCTCGAGGAAGAGCGCTTCTCTGATCGATGGGAGCCTCGAATATTGGATCGCTTTGGGTTGACTATGGCGAAGTTCAACGGTACGGTCTTGCCGGTCGAGCATGGTGTGGATGTCAAGAAGTACCAGTGACCCGGGGTCGTTCCAGTCCACAGGCATGCTGAAGCGGTCTAACTGTCTCCTTGTCGACAAGCGGCACTCCTTTGCAGAAGTTTGGCAATTACTCACTGCATACCGATTTTCGGGCGAGCCTAGATATAGAGCATGATTGCATGCAACCGAAGCAACTTTTACAGGAACCCATGAGCTCCTCCAGCCTTTTCTGCCCTGCAATTGATAATTTCGGTCTGCTAGCCAACACAGAAATTACTCACGACGTTGCTTTAATCGAGCCATCGTTCACAACCACCAGAACACCTGACGGTTTCCTTCACTGACGGAGTTCGCCCGCTCGAGGAAGATGTCGAGTGGCGTGAAGTCTCAATGTTGCATTCGGAAGCGCAAGGTGCGGAACTTGGTCAGCAAGTTTCTTCTCGC
>DAHZQE010000453.1:0-8560 GCA_027409005.1 Ferrimicrobium sp.
TACCAAAGATGTAGTAATAACTGTGGGGAAAGCCGACTTGGGGGTCAAGACCGACCGATTCCAAGGCTCCGACAATCTCTGTCAACCCAAGACCATAGAGAAAACTTAGTAGAGAATTGGCTGGATCACGTGGCGGCCTACGAGAACGAACCTCGAAACGGCCTACAGGGCCTCCCGGCTCGAGTGCTATCGCCAACCCTTTAAAATAACGACGCGTACCGTCTCCCTCAAAGCCCCTTAGTCGGTCCCCATCGACAACACCGTCCAAGGCCTGCATTCGCTCAGCGAGCGCTTCAGCTTCGCATTTGAGCACATAACGCTCTGGTCCCTCGTTGTCGGCTGCCCACCGCAACAAGGATCGTCTGTAACTCGCAAGCTTGGCAATCACTATGGAGCGAGCCACTTCTGCAGCGCGCTCTCGGTCATCAGCTGCTCGAACCTGAGCAACACGTAGGTAGACATTGCCAGATGTGGGTGGCCCAACGGTGAACCTCAGACGACCACTACGCCGCAAAGCGGCAACACGCACTTCATTTCTCACGCACAAGTCGAGTGCCTCGACAGAGATTTGCCCACCCTGGAGAACCAATGCCTCAAGTGTCTCGATGGGCACACGCGTTGATCCATCAGGCTTGCGCACGAGAATGGATCCTTTTGCAACCCCAATCCGTGCCTGATAATCCGATACGTACAAAGTGTTCAAGACTCGCATTGCGCCATCTCCTGATTGTATGAAAGGACCTGCTCTGGGCTACTAACCAGGTTCGGCATACAGTATCCGATGAGCTGGCACTCATCGCAGCGTGCATCGTTGGGCGCTGGTGGCAAAGTTACCTGGCGCATGACGGAGCGAATCTTGTGAATTACATCTATGGTCCGCGCCCGCAAGTCATCATCGAGATCGACAATAACACGCCGTCTAGGTCCGGCAAACCAAAGCGCACCTTGTGAAACCGCTAGTCCCGTCATCTCCTCTAGGCACAGTCCTTGAGCACACAACTGTAAGTGTGCGGCATCGCCGTGACGTACACCCATCTTGTATTCCACCGGGCAGAAATTACCATTACCATCTACCTCCACCGCGTCGGCACGGCCAGTTAATTCCAGCACCTCAGACCATAAGGGCACAGCACGCAAAACTTGGCGTCCACGCTCGATACGCGATGCACCAGGGTCATCAACCCTGCGGTGTCCCGCTTGACCTCGCACCGTATAAATGTTATCGCTCCAGACATCATCCACAGCGATAATGGCACACTGGCGGGCACAATAGGCATAATGTTCAATCGCCGAGATTGGGATTGGATCAACATCCGGCATCACCACAGACGCTCCGATCCATACCCTCGACTTACATCGCTACTACTCTTAGGTTTCAACGCCACAGTCCCATACATACCCTGCACCCCAAGAATCGCGTTTCGCTTTGCGGCG
This sequence comes from Ferrimicrobium sp., assembly GCA_027409005.1. Classification (GTDB taxonomy): domain Bacteria; phylum Actinomycetota; class Acidimicrobiia; order Acidimicrobiales; family Acidimicrobiaceae; genus Ferrimicrobium. The sequence goes on from DAHZQE010000453.1 coordinate 1,435, forward strand.
GATTCGGGCCAGACCATGTCCAAAAGCGCATCGATTGCCCAGACATCAAGCGGCTGATTCCAAACAGGCCATGTAAAGGCATGCGATTTTGACGGCACTTCTAGCCACCTCCGCTGACGACCAATCCTATCCTTGGTGGTTCCTCGTACCGGAAACAGCAACAATCCGTAAAAACAAAGAAACTCAATGACTGGGTCTACCCACACATCGGCACTGGCTTGAGCCCCTGTAGGGAAGCGACGAATGTCAAAGCCTAGCCCATTCTTTTGCACTCGGCTTCCAACCCCTCGCAAGGAGTCTGCCGTCATCTGACTGGCATCAGGTTCAAGTGCGCGTCGCATATCCAAGAGCCGCTCGTATAGCGTGATCCCCCTTTGCATAGGTGGGTTGAAAGGACCATCGGCACATTCGGATATTTTGGATTCGACTAAATCTGTCACTAAGGCCTCAAGCGAACCATCGTGGCTACATCGTGCCAGTGCCGCACGATCAGCGCATTCCTTCCTTGTTACTTTCCGAGGGAACTCAAATTCAGCTTTAGGATGTGAGCGTGCGACCGCCAATTGGTTTAATGCGTCTTCCGTGGGAAACGCGCTAGCGAGCGTTGCAGCAAAGTCACTTTCCTCGATGTAAAAAATAGCATGTGGTACCACATCTTCACTCCAAGCAAGTCGCGCATTGGATAAAAGTCGCGTCACCCCTAGAGCTGCCAGCCACGCATTGAGCCAATCCGATTGCCATCCGGGTGCATGATAAACATTCATGCCACCACCGCCCCAGATGCGACGTGATCCGCCTGGCGTACAATTGCCTCGAGTAATGCGAGACCCCAGTAGCCATACCGTTCACACAGCCTTCGAAATCTTGCTGGCTGATCCCAATCAATGCTGCTTAAATTCACCTTTAGCGTATGTTCCGTGCCATCCATCTGGAACGTTACTTGCCCGCCATAATCTTCAACACCTGGTACAAGTGGACGTCCGTGTCCATGATGAGACAAAACTAAATGGACGACGAGATCTTTGTCAAATGACCAGTCATCTTTAGCATCAAGTAACGCTTGGACCATCTGGCCACTGAGAGCCTCATGGCGACCTCCACGTGGCCAATTTGATCTCGTCAACTCCACTTCACCGTGATAACGGTTCTGTCTGGATTTCGCAAGCAGGACTTTATGATCACCTAGGGGGTTAAGCCACTGCTGAAATCGCTGATCTGCTTTGCCGAGATCATGCCATCTGCCCGCTTGGTAGAGTGCGTCTACTAGGTTGTCATTAAGCCCGAGAGCACGGCCGATATCACGAGATATGTCACCCACACTACCAAGATGCTCATAGAGCTCAACAGATTTAGCATCAAAACTTAGCTGTTCAAGCGCGTCAATCTGAACTATGGGAGCTTGAAACCGTGATTTGCTCTTAGCAACTAGAAGAGAAACACCATCTGCCCGCTCTATGCTTTGGTAACCCAGCTTCACGAATTCATTCCACTCATCATCCGTCACTAATGGATTGCGAGTAGCTGAACTTAACGCATTGCGAAACTCCTCGACCCAGGCGATAAAGTCAAACTCTGCATCGGGGAAACCGTCGTCATCGACCCTCTCAATCAACAACTCAAGCTCCTCACTTGATGCCAGGTTTTTTATCACATCGCTCGTCAAAGGGAGAACATTCGATTTAAGCAGACTCACGTCCAGCACCTCTTCTGTGGCAACAGGATTCCAGCCGTACTTATCGTATCCTCCATCCGTTGTGTGCAGCACCACGATATCACCCGGCCGCAAATCTGCCACAGGGCACTCCTCTAACAACACTCGGTCCGCTGCCAGCCGGCAAACACTACTTATGCTTTTATCTTTTCCCAACAGGTAGTTCTTCAATTCACCCACTGGGACATCAATGGTCTCGGACCCGCTGACAGAAGGCACCAGTGGGATATCTTTCTGGGGCCTATAGGCACGCCAACATACAGAGATGCGTCCGTAGTCGGTCTCACTTGGGGCAAAGAACGCCTCAACCGGAGCCTCGTTACGAGGTGAACAAGAGGTTTTCGCCCACTCCCAGACAAGGGAAGGCAAGATCTCGTACCTGACACTTAAGTCGTCCTGCGGTTCACCGAGGACTTGCGCGCTCTCCTCGGGACCCAATAGTACATCGCCCTGTTCTGCCGCCGCCTTTAGGTTCTCCCATACCCGCTTTGGCTCATCTCCGTAGATGGGCTGGTCAAGGTCCGTGGCATGGAATACGGCCACACGAGCGTGGCTGTGTTCACCGAGCCGGTTACAGCGGCCGAGGCGCTGGATGAGAGACCGCACCCCTGCCGTTTCAGTAACCAGGGCATCGAAGTCAAGATCTGCTCCGACCTCAAGCGTCTGTGTGGCGACAACCCATAGACGGCCTTGATTGACTTCTGTTTGATCCTTCTTACCTGCAGGAGCCCCTTTCACCGGATCAAGAAGCTCCTTGCGTACAGCGTCAGCCTCACGATCCCTCATCCTGCCGGTCACCAGTAAGACTCGATCTAGACCCGAGCCATGCTTATTGACAAGCTCATAGAGTTTTTCCCATACCTCCCGTGCTCGCCAAGGAGTGTTGACAAAAACGACACAGCTCGATCTGCCAACAGCTTGCATGAGCTCATCGGCCTTCGCTGCCATGTCTTTGGAGATCTTCGCTTTCGTCGTTTCATGCAGCTCGCTCGGCTTGTTCGCGCTAAGGCGCTTTTTGATTACCGAATCGTCGCGATCATCCTCGTCAAGAGTGAACTGGGGTGCTGCGGTTCCGGTCGCCGTCATTCCGACGAAAACCGGTCTACAGCGTTCGGAAGACAGAAATTCCTCAAAACTCCCGACATCACAGAGCCCCAATGGCTCGCGAAGCTCGATAAGCTGCTGGGCTAGGTGAGCCTCATCAAGAAGAACGAGGCTGTCGGTTCCAGCCAGGGCAGCGTCGATCGGACGCATCCCTGTACTGCTGCCGTAGCCACGAAAGAGCCAACGGCTCGCAAACATCGGAATGGTCGAAAAGATGAGGCTAGGCTGTGATGGAAACGGTACTCGTGCGCCCAGATCCGCCCCACCCCGCAATCTGGTGATATGGAGGGGCTTATTCCCAACTCCGGGAAGTTTACCTAAGGCACTTCCGACAGCCCGCAAGGCCTCTACGTGCTCAGTAGCTGCTTCCGGCCACTCTTTTTTCAACTGATCGGGATCCTCAAGCAACCGAGCCAGTCGCTCACCATATTCGTAGGCTGTATCGACCAATAGGCGTCGGTTGACCACGTACCATGTTCGGGTTGGAAGTACCCGATGCTCCTTCAACCCTTGATTCGCAAGCGACCACACAGCGATATCGATACATGCCGTTTTTCCAAGGCCAGTAGGTACCCCGATTTCGTTCGGCCAACCCTGTTCGACCACAATGTTTGCCAGTCGCTTCTGCCAAGGAAATGGTTCCGCGCCACAACGAAGAGCGGAGAAGAAGAGCTCAAACGATGGAAACTCACCCATTTCTGTCCTCCTTAGAAGAGTTGCTGGAATCCAAGGGGCAGAAGAGTCCCATACCGAAATGTCGTGAGCGGCCAAGCAATACCGGACCGCAGACTTCTTGGCCAAATTCGATGATCATGTGAGAGAATGGATGTCGATCTTCGCTACTCCGGTGAACCTCATGGGGTTTTAGATGCAATCCGCCAGTTACTAAAGGGACGGGAGTGGACTGGAAGGAGATAACTTCGGGAAGACCCGCAAAGCGGCACCACTCATTAATCACGTTGATGTCAATACGTCCCCATCGCTCATGTACGACTGGAGTAACACTTACCCAACGAGCCGAGGAGCTGCACCAGCGTTTTGGATTGGCAGTAAATGGACGTTGCGCTCCATCGTATAGGCTGACGGACACGCTCCGTCCCCGCGAGGTCACGAGAGTGTCAAGATGTCGAAGTGCTTTTTTCACCCCGCCAACCACCTCAGGAGGAGTACCAGGAGGAAAACACGCGGCTGCCCCGTATAGCAGTCCGGTTGAATACTTATTCCCTGCATCGGGAAGCGCAAACCATGAGACATGCTCATATCCACTTCCGGAAAAACCATGTCCGCTAAGGACTTTCGGAATACCACCACCTTGGTCATCCGAGTAAAGATCGTATAGTTCGAAAGTGGCCCGCCGCAGAGCGGTTACAACATCAAGTGCCCATCGGCCGGGAATCGGACGTTGAAACCTAAGCCACACCGCCTGTGGACTCTCAAGGAAAGTATTGGCCTCGGGCGTACCATACCACCGGCGGACCCCCGGTATCCAGGCTCTACGTACCACCTCTCCGGCTGAAAATTTGTCAAAGAGCCCGTCAAGATCTTTGACAAATCCTTTATAGGCAACTGGGAGCATCACGCTCTTCCTGTCCTTATACCTTGGTTCCAGTGGTTTCCATTGGGCAAGCGATTGTTCATTCGGTGCCTCCTTGAGCACCTGTAACCGTACCGGAGAGTCCGCACAACCGAGGTATCCAACGCGTGCTGCTCGTGCGACAAGGAAGTCAAACTTTTGATCTTCAATTTGGAGATCGGGCCAGAGGTACCAGATCCGAGGCGTCTTTGGAGACAACCGCACACCGGGCCTCACCAGGGTAGATAGCCGCCCTGCATACTCATGGACACGATCTCCGACATTCGCGAGCTTATTATCGACAACATAACGTCCTATCTGAGGGCTAATAACCACCATCTCGGTCGGATCAGCCAGAATCAACGGATCTCCCGCTGTTTCAAGGCTAGAGAGCTCCTTTCCGGAGGTTACGTGCGTACGAGAACCTGTACCATCCGCAGCCACAAGAGCGCTCATCAACCTGGCCGGACTTGGTGGCCATTCACCCGGTTGGTCATGTCCTGTGTTGGCGAGATCATCCCCTGAAGTAGCACGGTAGGTTCCTGTTAACAGTTCGACACCGATCGCTATCACTCGTCACCCTGCGCTGGATAGGTCGCCTCGATCACTTTGAGGAGGTTTTTCTTCGGGGTAAGAAGCAATTCTGACGTCCATTCGGACCCGACCGGAAGACCGCATTCTTTGGCTCGTTGCGCACAACCTCGAACCAAGTCGGCCGCCAGCTCTAAGGTAAGAGGCTCCACCTCTGAATCCTCGTTATGCCCAAGCCACGTCCAGTGTGTTTGCACAGGTCGCAAATCACAGCCCGATCTGAGTGAGAATGGACGCCCAAAAGCGGCAACGTGTGCAACAAGGCCGATGGAGGCAACAAGGGCCCTCCCAGCGGCATTTGCCTCCGGACTTCCCGCCCAGACACGCCGCAATCCGGCGAAAGAGAGTGCCGCCCGTTGGGTAATCGCCTCAAACGATACGGCGGCAGGGGCCTCTTGCCCTGCACCGAACGGAACCTGGCCATGACCAATCTCGCTCAAACGCTTACTCTTCGGATCCTTTGAGGATGTGTTTTTCTTCTGTGTCTCATCAGGGAGGTCCCATGTTGCGTCATCCTCGTTGTAACTCACCGACTCTTGAATGTTTAGGTTGAGCGGATCCCCCTTCAAACCAAGGGTTGGCGTATCTGTTGTCGCTGGCCGAATACCCACCACCTCTGATACCCAAGACCGGGCTAATTTAGCTTGGGACCCTTTCTTTCCGAGGTGCGACTGCCAAAAACCAAAGAGCAAAGCCTGCGGGAACCACTCGAAAAGCGGGTTCGGATCATCGGCCGTAGCAGCGAGCAGTTGCTTGCCAACTTCAGTCTTAGTGAAATCTTCACCATCCTTGTCCAACGCGTCTCGGAGATAAGCATCTGCCTGACGATGCGGAAAACGGAATCCCGTAAGCCTCTTCGGCAGGTGAGGAGGCAGAGGTGATGCTCCCGAAAGATCCAACACAACGATTGGGAGCCCAAGATCTGGAGCAAGCTTCTCAAGTTCGTTTTCCAGCCGATTTGCTTGGCTAGGGATGTTGTCAATCACGACGACATCAGCGATCGCACGATCTTGGCCTTCGCCTACCCACCTCTTGTCGCATTGATACTTGCCTCCCGGATATATCGCAGGCTTCACGGGGACACCGGAACCCGCTAAGGGTTCAAGTTCCGTTTCAATCACGACTCCACCGGCTCTACTGTTATCTGCGCAAGCCTTTACCAACATGTCAACGTCAATACTCATCAGTCCTCCTCTATATTATTTTCGTAGTAGACTTATCGGTCATCGTAACATAGGGGTGTAACATATAAAAGAACCGTGTCCCGGAAATCTGTACCCCCAATAGATCTATGGTTATTGACAGAGAGACAAAGTGAGTAAGATGCCCATGATCAGTTTGGCAGAAATCCAGCTAATGCCTTCTAGTCAGTAGTTTTATCCTCAGCAATTGCTGCGCAGGTCTGACCCTCCCAAAGATTTGCGTCCGGGAAACGATTGCTGTTGCCCGTCTATGGCAATCTTTGCTCCCCAAAACCGTTTTAGCGAGACCATGAAACTTTATGTGTAAACACCCAGATCGGTTAGTAGATGTTCTGAACCTTACTCACCAACCGGGACACGGTTCTCCCTAAAATCAATGAGAATGCTAGACATGGAGAACGAGAAGTCAGACGTGTCAAAGACGCGCAGAAGTTTTGATTAGGAATTCAAACACGATGCGGTCAGACTCGTAGAGAACAGAACTACAACCATCAAGAGGTGGCCGAGGAGTTGGGGGTGTCGAAGGCAACCCTTCGAACTTAGTTACCAGTGCCAGGAAAGCCAGGAAAGCCCCTGGGGACGGTGCCGGTGACATCCGTAGGCTTTGTAAAGAGAACGAACAGCTCAGAATGGAGAAGGAAATCTTAAAACGATTTTCGGCCTTCTGGGTAAAGAAGACAGGCAAGAATTGATCTGTCGGTTCATGACCTCCAAAGAACCGAGTTTCGGCTTCAAATCCTGTGTGCAGTATATAAGGTATTGTGATCTGGTTACTACCGCCAGAGTAGTGCCGCAGAGAACGCTACGAAACGGCGGTGAGCGCACGCCCAAGGCTCAAAAAGATCGAGTTCTTAGAGGTATTTGCCTCCGCTCGGGAGATCTATGAGGCTACGAGGCTACGAACGAAGCTCAGAGACCATGGCATTTACATCTTCGCCTGCAACA
>DAHZQE010000466.1:0-11726 GCA_027409005.1 Ferrimicrobium sp.
TCGACTTCAAACGCCGCTACCCGAACGCCTCCCGCCACGACCTTACCCACAACTTCCGAAGCACAGAACCTATTGTTAGCACGGCCGAAGCTTTTGCCGCCTCCGAACTCGGAGCGACCCGCCTCACCAAGAACCCGACCGCCGATACTCCCGCGGGGTCTCGCGACTTCCGAGTACTATGGTTCCCGGACCGCCCAAGCGAGGCCGCGCTAACAATAGGTTCTGTGCGTCGGAAGTTGTGGGTAAGGTCGTGGCGGGAGGCGTTCGGGTAGCGGCGTTTGAAGTCGAGGATATAACTGACGTCGCACCCGCGGAAGCCAAAGATCGACTGGTCGTCATCCCCCACGACAAAGAGCTTGGCCCCCCGGGCATGCAACTCCTGGATTAGATGTTCCTGCACGGAGTTGATGTCCTGGTACTCGTCAACCATCAGCTGCGTCACCTGGCCCCCGAGCCGCTCAATTGCAGGGTCGTGGCGCAATAGCGCTTCTACCACCCTGCGCACCATCAAGGTGAAATCGATGAACCGGTCTCGCTCTAGGCCGTGGCCGATGTTGGCGAGCACAGTGCCGAGCAACGGGTCGCGGCGTGAGATGGCCGCCAGGTCGAGCATCTCTTCGTTGGCGACCGACCAGGCGTCGGCAACCTCGTCGATGACCCGGAAGTAACCAGGGCGCTGACCGCTAGCGGTGGGCCGGGCGTCGCGGAGCCGGTGAATCTCCAGCTGTGGATAGCGGGAGATTAGATAGAGCTTGAAACGGTTCTCGTCCAGCACTTCATACTGCCGGTAAGTGGCGTCCATTGCACCGAGAAGATCTTTGCAGTAGGCGTGGATGGTGCCGATGTACATGGCGCCGACCACAGTCGGATCGATACCCACAGCGGCCAAAGCCCTCGCAACCCGCAGTTTGATCGACTCGGACGCTTTCTCTGTAAAGGTGAAGGCGACGATGCTGCGAGGGTCGACTCCCTCAGCGAGAAGACGGGAGATACGAAATGCAAGGGTACGAGACTTGCCGGAACCAGCACATGCAATCGCGAGTATCTCATTTGCTGGGTCGAGCGCAGCGGCTCGCTGGGGGGGGGTTAGTTCGGCATTGAGGACTGTGCTGATGTCGATCATCGGCTGGCCAGTTGCTCAAGAATCACGTCGGCTTGCGCTTTTACGAACTTAGGAGGAAGAGCGTTGCCGATCATCTCGGCGACAGCGTGTTTTCCTCTACTGAGGGAGAAGTAATAGTCGCTGGGAAAGCCCTGGAGGAGGGCTGCTTCCCTCAGTGTGACGGCACGATCGACGGTCGGATGAAGGAAGCGTCCTTTGGATGGGTTAATGCAGCCACTAGTGATGGTCGGTGCGACTTCGTCCCAGGCCATACGGCCGTAAACGTCGTGGAATCCATCACAACGGATATGGCAGGCGAGCTGATCGCTGAGAGAAAGATCGGTGCGACTCCCGCCATCTTTGGGGATACGTTGGATAAGTGACTGTATGCGGTCCTGTCGAACCTCGGGCAAGTCATGAAGAGGGTCTCCGCTAGTCCCAGCTGGTGGTAAATTCGCGATGGCGTCTCTAACTGTGCGTCTGTCACCAGCGCTCGTCGCCAGTGCCAGTTCGCGGTGGCGACCAGCGATGAGGATCATGCGTTTGCGGCGCTGAGGCACCCCAAAGTCGGCTGCATCCATAAGCCTAGTGTTGCACCGGTACCCTAACCGGGTGAGTGTTCGGGTCAATCGGTCGAGGCGGGCGTCAGTCATCAGTGCCGGAACGTTCTCCAACATCACTGCCTTGGGTTTAAGGCCTCGAACAAACCGCTCGAACTGCAGAACAAGGTCATTTCGATCGTCACTGACCAGCTTATGACCGTTAAGTGAGCGGAGGGAGGAAAACCCCTGACAAGGTGGGCAGCCAGCGAGCAGATCAAGCTGTCCGATGCGGAGGTCGAGATCACGAAGCACTCTACTGACAGTCAATTCGCGTATATCCATTTCCCAAAGGTGAACAAGCGGGAAGTTGACTCGATAAGTCTCGGCGGCCAATGGGTTGAGTTCCACCGCCCCAAGCACTCGAAATTGCGCCCAATGCAAGCCGAGAGTAAGTCCCCCTGCCCCGGAAAACAAGTCAATGGCTATGGGCTTATCTGGCATTGTGGCGGAAGCACCGGCATGTCGCCACAATGGGGATGTGTCTGCGGAATCGGCTACTTTCAGCGACTTGCTTTGCTTCATAGGTGTCCTTTAATGCCGTTGTCCCATCGACGCAAACGATCTTTTTAACCAGGTCTCCCGCTTCGGAAAGTCGTTGATGCTCCCATATTCGAATAACAGGCCATCTCTGGGCATCAAAAGCCGCGTTGAGGGTAGCATTTCGCTTCTGTTTCTTGGCAATCTTTGCCTTCCACCATTTAGCGTTTGATTTAGGCAAACCTTTGCGATTCGGACAACCACACCAAAACCATTCACCAGCAAAGTTAGCTGCCTTGCAACTTAGAAAAGTAATGTCTAGCTTATATTTGGGGGAGGGTAGCGGACGCATGTCTGATCCGTATCGCAAACCTCTGGCGTGTAGGAGTCTGCACAGGTGGATCTTTGGGACTGTCCCGGCAATACGGGTCGCGCTTATGAGCTGGCTGACTGCAGCGGAACGCTGCGTTGGGGTTGTCCAGTCCAACCTCATTGGCGTCATTTTTTACCCATCGGGCGACATCATAGTGTTTGGTAGATAGAGATATCCCGCGATATGAAGTAATTCAGCCATGATACTAAGTTTTTGCCATTCAGGCAAGTGTCTTACTTGGATTCAAATGATTCCTGAGGAATGGACTGAATATCCGGAGCCTAACTTTTTTATAAGATAGCGACCGACATGGTTAACTAGCTGTTGCAACTATCGAAGCGACCGTCAGTTTGTTACTAAAGCGGAGTTAGCAAGTAATTTATGTCTGCCTTTGGATGGGACTCTTTTTTTGCACGGAGGATCGTGTATCTTAGAGCGGCCATGCTTATTTAATCGCTTGCCTACAAGTTGTTTCTATGTACAGTTTGTTCTCGAAGGCAATTCAATTGGCAGTTGCAAATCGTTAGGTTTAGATCACGTTCCTCCGCGATAGCGACGCAGGTGAGCCCTAGTGGTCAGCCAACCACCATGGGCCCGCTCTCGCTCGATCCAGCTCAAAGTGGCAGCTGCCAGAGATCTTCGAGCGTTCGGGTTGTTCGTCATTTGCTGACATCTCTCTGGTATGTGTAGTGCTTCACTTCATCCCATCGACTCTGTGCTGCGGCATAGTCTATGACAGCACGGAAACGCTTACGCCGACCAGCAACAACTCACATGAGCTCGCCAGGGATCACCAAAGCAACCTTGACCGTGGTTCGCTCTGGGGACCAAACAAGGCGAGATTCCTCAGTGCCTTTTGCCAGAAGGGCTACAAATTCATCCGCCAGGTACCAAGCATCCAGCCGTTGAGGGGTCGCTCTAACTTGACGGCGGCAGGGAGCTTTCCACCCGCGCCGAGCCCAGGAGAAAGGGTCAGCTACTCAGGTCTGGATTCCACCGCTGGTAGAATCGCCAGCCACTTCAGCTATTTGGCTGCCATCTCCGACCCTAGCGCCCCACCAGGGCCGACCAGGCTGGAGTGAGATAGCCCAGCAGCGTGTCATAGTTAGACGCCAGCGGAACCGGTTCGCAAAGCTGAAATATAGTAATGCAGGTAATCGAGAGGATCGTCCGTCATGCCCAAGCGTATCCGTAGATGGCTGCCTGGTTCTAGATTTAACCTTTTCCAACCATTTGACGTTGTCGCACTTGGCTCTGTTTACGACTTTAGGCTCAATCTTTTGAATGGTCTCCTCGCGATCAAGCTCGGGTCGAGGTAGCTAGCTGGCCCAGAGCCAGAGGGGCTTTTGCGACAACTCCATTAGGTTTGAACGATCCTCCGTCGACAGTTGCTACCCAAGGCACTTTGAACGTTATTGCAACAGCGAGCACCCTCTACAAGCAATCGCCCACAAGGGAGTGAAAATGTAGTAAATCGCTAGCGGAATTGCCCAGACTTTGTAAGGAGTACCAGTCTTAATGCGCAATAAGTTCTGACTCGACTGAAACCAAGACAGGTCGGTTGGCGAAGGGGGCTTCAATGACTGACTGGCGAAAGGCCTTTTATTGTCAAATGGGATTGATGCAATTAAACCAGTATGGGCGATGGTGCTCCTGTTGGGGAAGGATAGCCTGATTTCGAGGCGGAATGTTATGGCTCAGAGCGACTTGATTCTCGCAGGGCATGCTTTTTGCGGTCTTTATTGGTGCTCGACAGAATCCCTATCGCAAAGTAGCTAGAGATCATTACCTGGAGTGGAGAAATATGAGCGTGGGTTTTGACGGGGTGCTAGAGCGGTATCGAGAGCTTTCTACCGACGAGAGCACTAAAGGTTTGCTATTCGAGCGCATGGTCGCAAAGTACCTCTTGACGGATCCAGAGTATGCAAACGAGATAGAGGAAGCGTGGCTCTGGAAGGACTGGCCTCTGCGCTGGCAAAACCAAGACTGTGGAATCGATATTGTCGCCAAGACCTGTCACGGAGACTATTGGGCCATCCAGTGCAAGTTCTATTCAGACAATCACCGAATTCAACGAGATGATATTGACAGCTTTCTTGCATCATCTGGGCGCCGATTCGAAGAACATGGTGAAGGGAAAGTCTTCGCCTTCCGTCTGATAGCTGCCACCACGAACCAGTTCGGGGCAAATGCAACTGAAATACTGGAGAGCCAGTCAACGCCGGTGGGAACCCTGCTTCGACGAGAATTTGAAGCCTCGCCAATTGACTGGGATTTGTTCGCACCATCTGATCCCGAGAACCTACGACGTGCTCAGAGAAAAGAACTCAGAGAGGACCAGCAAAAGGCCATCGAGGCAGTCAGAGCTGGCTTTGTCCAATCCGACAGAGGTAAGATGATTATGGCTTGCGGAACCGGTAAGACGTTTACCTCGCTTCGACTCTCTGAAGAGATTGTCGGAGAGTCCGGCGCAGTGCTGTTTCTTGCTCCGTCAATCTCTCTCGTTTCCCAGTCGCTGAGAGCATGGACGGCTGACGCAATTGCCCCTTTTCGCAGTTTCGTCGTATGCTCCGATTCTCGGGTTGGAAAAGAGGACGGAGACATACGAACTGTTGAGCTTGCCTATCCTCCCACCACAGATGCTTCAAAACTGGCGTCAGCGATCAAGGCGGTGTCGGGCGATAGGAAGGTAGTATTCGCCACCTACCAATCGATAGACGTAGTTATTGCCGCTCAGCAAGAGCTTGAACTTGAATTCGACCTTGTTATCTGCGATGAAGCTCATAGGACTACGGGCGTTACTCTTGAAAGTGAATCTGCGTCTGAATTCGTGAAGGTCCACGATGGAAGTCTTTTACCAGCCGTTCGACGGCTGTATATGACGGCAACCCCTCGGATCTACTCTGAAGCATCGCACGCCAGGGTACTGAAAAAACAGGCGACTCTTTATTCGATGGACGACGAAGCACTTTATGGGCCAGTCTTTTATCAGCTCGGGTTTGCAGAAGCCTTGACTCGCAATCTTCTTGCAGACTACAAAGTGCTTATTGTCGCTGTAGATGAAGACCACATGGCGGGAGTTGTAAACGAATACAACGCCGCCGTTTTGGATAGCAAAGGTGATCTTAAAACCATCGATCTCGACTTTGCGGCCCGCATCGTTGGAACCTGGAAAGGGCTTTCCAAGACTGGAGTCCTCACGGAGGCGGGCGACTTGGCTGAATTCATCGACAAAGCTCCCATGAAACGGGCTGTGGCATATTCAAGTTCGATTGCAAATTCAGAGCTATTGGTAAAAGCTTTTAGGGCTGTAACCAGGTCGTATGAGGCAATGGACCAGGAGGGCGGCTCGCTGATAACTCCCGAGCTTCACCACATCGATGGAACCGCAAATGTGACAACTCGACAGGAGATGCTTGACTGGTTACGCTCCGAGCCAGAAAAAGGAGCGGCGCATGTGTTATCGAACGCGAAGCTCCTTTCGGAAGGGATAGATGTTCCGGACCTAGACGCGGTTGTGTTTTTCGATACCAGAGAATCAATAGTAGACATCGTTCAAGCCGTCGGCCGGGTCATGCGAAAGGCAGAAGGAAAGAGCTTTGGCTACATAGTTCTACCGGTAGCCATGCCTTTGTCAAGGATCGAGAGCCTCGACACTTATCTCGACAGCACCGAGTTCAGCGGAGTATGGAAGGTCATAAAGGCTCTTCGGGCCCATGACGAGTCACTGGTTGACGAAGCCGAGTTTAGACGCAAGATCCAGGTTGCCACGGTGAGGCCAAGGAAAGGAGATGACTGGGACGAATCAGAGCAGCTCAAGATCCCCTTCCCTGTCGAAGACCTAACTCGTGAGGTCTATGCGGTTATACCCACCAAGCTCGGTGATCGTGAATATTGGGCCGAATGGGCAGTGGACGTAGCAGATATTGCTAGGCGTATCGAAGCCAGACTTGATCAACTCCTTCTAAACGATCATGCCGGAGGCGAGTTTGATAGCTTTGTCCATAGCCTTAGACAGAGCATAAACCCTGTAGTTAGCGAAGCGGAAGCCAAAGAGATGCTTGTCCAGCAACTGATCACCCGTCCGATTTTCGAAGCGATCTTTGAAGGTTATGACTTCATGGCCGCAAACCCGGTGTCTGAGGCCCTTGATGTTGTGCTGTCAGTACTCGATGAGTATGCACTTGCAAGCGAAACAGAAGGACTGGAGCCTTTCTACGAGTCGGTCCGACAACGCATCTCGCTTGCAAAGAGCGCGAAATCCCGACAAGAAGTTATCAAGAACTTATACGACTCCTTTTTCAAGGCCGCATTCCCGGACATGGCTGAGCGTCTTGGAATCGTCTATACGCCAGTCGAAGTGGTGGACTTCATCCTGAAGAGTGTGGATCATGCATTAGAGACACATTTCGACACCCACATTTCGGACTCGGGTGTCCACATAATAGACCCCTTCGCAGGTACTGGTACGTTCCTGGTTCGGCTATTGAACCTAGGTTTGATAGATATTGAGAGGCTTAGCCACAAATTCAAGCATGAGCTTCATGCCAATGAAATTGTCCTGCTCGCCTACTACATCGCCGGGCTGAACATCGAGAACGCGTATCAGGGACTGGCAGAAAACTACGAAGCCTTTCCAGGAATGGTGCTGACCGACTCTTTCCAACTTATGGAGACACGGGACAATATCGATTCCGACCTCATACCCGGGAACACCGAGCGCGCTGTGAGACAGAGAGACCTCGACGTTATCGAAGTGGTTGTCGCTAATCCACCATATAGGTCTGGCCAACGAAGCGGCAACGACAACAACCAGAACGTTAAATATCCGAAACTTCGCCGGAGGATTAAAGATACCTATGCAGCCAATTCATCAGCGACATTGCAAAACAGCCTCTACGCATCTGAGTTCCAAGCCCTCAGGTGGGCAAGCGACAGAATTGGGGACAAAGGTGTAGTTGCCTTTGTTACAAACAACTCCTTCATTGATGGAAACAGTGCGGACGGTGTGAGAAAGTCCCTGATGGAAGAGTACTCAAGCCTGTATGTATTCAATTTGAGGGGGAATCAACGCACCTCAGGCGAACTCAGCCGCAAAGAAGGGGGCAAAATATTCGGGTCGGGGTCGCGGAACGGGATTGCCATACTTATCGCCGTAAAGGATCCGAGCCAAAGCCGTCCGGCAGAGATCTTTTATCACGATATTGGAGATTATCTTACGAGAGAAGCAAAGCTGGCAACGATTCGGAACCTGGGTTCAATTGAACAGATCGAGTGGATGAGGCTTTCACCCAACAGTTCCGGAGACTGGATCAATCAGCGAAGTGGAGAGTTCGACAGCTTTACTCCTCTTGGAGAGAAAAAATCACAAGGCGATTGGACGATCTTTTCGACGTATTCTCGAGGCCTTGCAACAAGTCGTGACATCTGGGCTTACAATCTTTCCTCTGAAGCTCTGACGTCGAACATGTCAAAGATGATCGAAAAGTACAATTCCGAGGTTGACCGGGTCATCGAGCATTTTGGTCATCGAGCAGCTCAGCCGAAAGAAGTAGAGAGCTTCGTTGATAAGGATCCGCGGAAGATCAAATGGACCAGGGAATTGTATAAAAATGCCGCTGACAAGGTTCGCCATGATTTTGAAACCGATTCGGTACGCCAAGGCATGTATCGACCATTTATGAAACGATGGGCATACTTCAATCGTGATTTTAATAACTGCGTTTATCTTCTGCCCAGTTTATTTCCCACCCCCCAGCACGAAAACCAAGTCATTGCAGTTACTGGGCCAGGATCGAACAAGCCATTTTCGGTGCTGTTGATTAGTCTTCTGCCGGATCTGGAAGTCATTTCGAAAAGTCAATGTTTTCCTCGTTACTGGTACAGTAAATCCGAACAAAAACATGGAACCGGTCTGTTTGAGGTCGCTGACAAACCTGACGAGGACTGGATAAAAGAGGACGCAATAACAGGCGAAGCCTTATTGAACTATCGCAATCGCTACCAGGACGACTCGATTTCTAAAGATGACATCTTCAACCATGTCTATGGAGTACTACATTCGCCGGAGTACCGTGAGCGATTCGAACATGATCTCCGTCGGATGCTGCCTCGCATTCCTTACCCTGATGATTTTTGGGCATTCGCAAATGCCGGACGTGAGTTGGGCGAACTTCACCGTGGTTATGAGAGCGTAGAGCCCTTCCCGCTTGAAGAGATTGAGAAGGTGTGGCCAGCCAGTTACAGGCTAGGAAAACTTCGTTTTGCAGGTTCGGACAAGAACAGCATTGTCTATAACGAAACCTTGGAGCTCGCAGGCATTCCGCGTGAGGCTTATAGCTACCAAGTGAACGGCAAATCCGCTCTCGAATGGCTGATGGACAACAACACTGGTTACGGGATTCGGACAGATCGGGAAAGCGGAATAACCAACGACCCAAACGAGTGGTGCAGAGAAGCTGGTGACGAACGCTATGTGGTCGAACTGATTAAGCGAATTGTCACAGTAAGCGTTAGGACGGTCGCCATCGCTAAGAGTCTGCCCGATCTCGGATTGTAGCTAAGCGGACAGATTTGAACCGATGGGTCTAGGAGGGGAATTAGATGGGGCGTAGATCTCTCGATCTGGGCGACCATTTGACATAGACCTTTGCAGTGACGGTCTTTGGATAACCAAGGGATCTGACCAGCGAGCTAGGACTCTTCGCTCTGCTCGCCAGGGCCTTATCGATCATCTGTCGGTCGCAGCCATCAGCCGTCACTCGTCCTTGGCCGACAACCAGAGCCAACAGACCAGTGGTGTCTTGCGGTGACTCGGTGAGATCCAGTTCCACAGCGTATCTGGCGGGACTGTGGCGGGACTTTGGTCAAAAGGAGACCACCCCCTCGCCGCAAGGTCCCTGATCTATGAAGTCCGACCTAACCCCGAGGTGACGTTCGCTGGCGTCGCTGGAAATCTGAAGGCGATGACGGGCTGCATGGAGAGAGTTGTACTCCCTTCGGCTGACAAGGCGAACGCTCAGGGGAGATTGTAGCCTTCACCTACCTCATCGATGCGGAGCTCGCCAGCGAGCAACCGTAACGTAGGATTAAAGGGCCCCCAGAAAACTGAGCATCCGCCGATAGAAATTGTGAGAATGACGCTATCGGCTTACGCAAAAGTGATACGTACTGAGGGCATCGACTGAATACGGGGGATTGCGTGCACGTCAAGTCATTCAGAATCAAGAACTTTCGGCGATTAAAAGATGTCCGCATTGATCTGGATCCCAAGACAACTATCTTTGTCGGCGCAAATAACAGCGGAAAGACGTCGGCGACGCATATTTTCCAACTCTTTCTCGGACCAAGCAAGTCACACTTCCAAATTTACGACTTCACTGCAGACTGCTGGAACGAGTTCGACTCCTTTGACGTCTCTAAGGGGAACCCCAAGGTTGATCTGCCTCAGATCGTCTTCGACCTGTGGTTCGAAGTAGACGATGAGAATGTCTATCGTGTCGTCGACCTACTGCCCAGCCTGGACTGGACCGACGAGCCAGTCGGAGTTCGCATGGTGTACGCGCCACGCGACGGAGATCGACTGGTCGCTAACTATCAGGAGGCGGTGAAAGCCGCCGCTCCAAAGAACGGTGCCGATCCGGGAAGTTATAAGCCTTGGCCACGGAGCATGACGGACTACCTAACCAAACGGCTAACGAACGAGTATGAGATCAAGTACTACCTCCTCGATGCCAACCGGTGCAGCGCTGATCTCGTGCCGAAGGACGAGTACGAGCCTTTCTTCTTTGGCACCTTGACCTCAGGTGCAGCTGGCATCGTTGACGCTCTGATCAAGGTGGACTTTCTTGATGCGCAGCGTCACCTCTCCGACTCGGCGTCCCATGCTAGGGCCGAGGATCTTTCAAGGCGACTCAGCCGCTTCTACCAGCGAAATCTGCAGAAGATTGAGACTGATCTCAAGGCTCTCAGCGCCATTACAGATGCCGAAGCGCATCTCAACGACCACTTCAGGGAAGTGTTCCAACCCACCCTCAACAGCATTGGAGAACTGGGCTATCCAGGCATTTCGAATCCAGGCCTGGTCGTGAAGGCCTCATTCAATGCGCTCAACATTCTCAGCACCAGCGCTCGGGTGCACTATGCGCTGCCGGATTCAAGCGGCAAATCTCCCGGCGTAACCGCGACACTGCCTGACCAGTACAACGGCCTGGGCTTCAAGAATCTGATCTACATGGCCATCGAGATCCTCGACTTCCACTACGCATGGGCAGAAGGCGAGGACCGGCGACCGCCAGTACATCTGATCATGGTGGAGGAACCCGAAGCTCATTTACATGCTCAACTGCAGCAAGTCTTTATTCGCAAGGTGTTCGAGCTCCTGCCAGCAGCAGACGCAGGTTTCTCCACACAGGTAGTTGTGACGACACACTCCTCGCATATTCTGTACGAAAGCAGCTTCCGGCCAATTCGATACTTCTGTCGAGCAAGTGATTCTCATGGTATCCACTGCAGCGATGTCAAGAACTTGTCCACTTTCTATGACAATGAGGAAGCCGCCACGACCTCATTCCTGCAGCAATATTTAAAGTTGACTCATTGCGATCTATTTTTCGCCGATGCGGCTGTCCTTGTTGAGGGAAATGTCGAACGGCTACTGCTTCCGATGATCATCGAACGGGACGCGCCGGATCTCCGCGCTTGCCACACCACCATCCTCGAGGTGGGTGGAGCGTTTGCGCATAAGTTCAAGAAATTAATCGAGTTCCTTGACCTAACTGCGCTGATCATTACCGATCTCGACTCTATCGACCCGAAAGAGGACGACCCCGAAGATGGGGGCCAGGCAGAAGGTGGTACAACTTGTATGACGACAACTCCGGGTGCAGTGACCTCCAATGAAACGCTGAAGCAATGGCTGCCAGCAATGACCACCGTCGCAGAACTACTAGATGCGCCAGTGGCCGCCAAGACCTCGAGCAATGAGGCCGGGTCCGAGACCGTGCGGGTCGCTTACCAAACGCGGCAGCGCACTGCCTGGGCTGGTGCTGAAGCGGACCTTGCAGGTCGAACGGTCGAGGAATCCTTTGCACTGCAGAATCTGGACTGGACGCAGCATCAGGATCGGAAGGCGTTGGGGCTACGAATCGCGCGAGGTTCGGAGTTGAGTCTC